>CAMVRS010000102.1 GCA_947169935.1 uncultured Lachnospiraceae bacterium | reverse complement strand
AAAAGATGTTAAATGTGATAATAACTGCGCATCCTGTACAGACAGCAGCTGTGTCCATCGTTTCTATGATGAGAACGGCGCTGATACGGCGGTAGGGAAGAAGGAAGACTGATAGAAAAGCTTAAGATGCGTAAACGTATAAAGAGTTTATGGGGAATCAGACATGAGTACATTATCTGAGTTATTAATAATATCAATAGGTTCAGCCTTTGTAAGTAATGTGGTCCTTAGCCAGTTTTACGGACTCTGCCCCTTCCTGGGCGTGTCCAAACAGTTAAAGACCGCAGGCGGAATGGGTGCGGCGGTAATATTCGTTATCACACTGGCAAGCCTTGTAAGCGCGTTGATCTACAGATTTCTGCTGGATCCCTTTGGGCTGGATTATTTAAAGACCATAGTATTTATACTGGTGATAGCAGCACTGGTACAGTTTGTGGAGATGTTCTTAAAGAAGTTTGTGCCTTCGCTTTATAAAGCGCTTGGCGTATATCTGCCGCTTATCACCACTAACTGTGCGGTTCTTGGTACCGCGCTTACTAATGTACAGGAAGAATATACCGTACTGTATTCGGTTGTAAACGGCTTTGCCACGGCAGCGGGATTTGCAATATCTATCTGCATCCTGGCGGGCATAAGGGAAAAGATGCGTTATAACAATATCCCCAAGCCTTTTCAGGGGATGCCTATAGTACTTGTAACTGCTGGCCTTATGGCTATAGCATTTTGCGGATTCTCGGGGCTGTTATAGGAGATCGGAAATATATGAACACGTCAGCAATAATCACAGCAGTAATAGTAATCGGAGTCCTGGGTCTGGTACTGGGTCTTTTCCTAGGGATTGCCGCAAAAGCTTTCCATGTGGATACAGATCCCAGGGAGGATAAGATAACAGGCACTCTTCCGGGGAATAACTGCGGAGGCTGCGGATATCCCGGATGTTCGGGTCTGGCTGCGGCCATTGTCAAGGGTGAAGCTCCCGTAAATGCCTGCCCTGTCGGCGGCGCGGCGGTTGCAAAGGAAGTGGCTGCCATAATGGGCGTTGAGGCAGATGACTCTAAGCATATGGTGGCTTATGTAAAATGTGCCGGTGATTGTGAGAAGGCATCCAAAGATTACGCCTATACAGGCATAGAAGACTGCCGCATGGCGGCCATGCTGCCGGGTGGCGGGGATAAGAGCTGTAACTACGGCTGCCTGGGCTACGGCAGCTGCGTAAGTGCCTGCCCATTCGATGCGGTACATATCGTAAACGGTATAGCTGTTGTGGATAAGGACGCCTGCAAGGCCTGCGGCAAATGTATAGAAGCCTGCCCCAAGAAACTTATCGAGCTGGTGCCTTATGAAGCAAAATATCTTGTTGCCTGCAATTCAAAGGATAAGGGACCTGATGTAATGAAGAAGTGCAAGGCCGGCTGCATAGGATGTAGTCTGTGCAAGAAGAACTGTCCTAAGGATGCCATAGAGATCAACGATTTCCTGGCACACATCGATCAGGAAAAATGTGAAGGCTGCGGCGCCTGCGCAGAAAAGTGCCCCAAGAAAGCGATCACCTCTCATTGAGGAACGTCCCCGTGTATTCAGCGGTATTCCGGGAAGCCGGATGTAGTATGAATATTCATCTCGTTGTCTATGAATAACGCCTCCGTATCGGGGGTGTTTTCTATTAAGTCCAATCCTTTATCAAGACCCATGACCAGGCAGGCTGTAGACAGGGCGTCAGCTTTAACGGGATCATAGCAGACTATCGTTACCGATAACAGTTCATTATCTGCAGGGTAGCCGGTCCTGGGATCCAGTATGTGATGATAGAGCTTATCGTCGTAACCAAAATATCTCTCATAAACGCCGGAAGTGACTATAGCGGCGTCGCATATATCAAAGGTGACCATCGTTTCGTTATAGAAGGGTTTAAGGATGCCGACGTTATAAGCCCTGCCGTCAGGACGGGAGCCTATCACAACGATGTTCCCACCAAGGTTTATTATGCCGCTCTTTACGCCGCATTCAATAAGATGATCGCGTATCTCTTTTGAGATGCAGCCTTTGGCGATAAAGCCCAGATCTATCTGCGTACCGGGGGCGGCAAGCCTTACGGTATTGTCTTCGATGATGATCTTAGAACTGTCGATATGTTTAAGAGCTTCGTTGATATCACTGTCAGCAGGCGGTTCCTTTTTATCGTCCGGAGAAGAAAAGTCCCAGAGACCCGTAAGGGAACCTATAGCGGGATCGACAGCGCCGTCCGTCAGCTTTTCGTATTCCAGGGCGGAGTCCAATGCAGGCAGAAGAGGAGCATAATCGTGTATCTCTCCATGGTTAAGACCATATAAAAGACTACCCTCATCATGGGCCGAATATATCAGCTCGGCTTCGGCACAGATATCCAGGCAGTCCTTGAGATATTTCCGGTCATCTCCATAAAGTACAAATTTAACATAGGTATCAAAATAAAAGCCGCTGTCCGTGACCGGCTCGACCTTGCCGCAGGCCGGAAGAAGCAGGCATATAAGTACTAAAATGAATTCATTCAGCTTTCTGCGCATGTGACTATGATAGCATTATTATCCGGCGTGTGCAAATCAGATAAAAAAAGACGATTCGACGTCTTTTTTTAGTGCAATATTGTGAATCGGAGCCCCCTTTTTTTGACAGAATGGGCAGGGGTATTTGTTTGAAATAAGCCTGTACTATTGTTATAATTATTTTGTGTGTTCACACGTTTTAAAGAATGCGAAAAGATTCAGAAAGGTGGACTTTATAATGAAAAAAGGACAGCTGAGACGGATCCTGACCATAATGGTCGCGTTCATGCTTCTTTTAGCTTTACCCTTAAAGGTTAATGCGACAGATGATAACGGAGTCAACGAGGCGGTTAACGAAGACAAAAAGGGCGTTATCTGTATCCTGGTGGAATACAGGGATGATGCGGATAATCTTATCCCGGTACAGTCGGGAACGGGATTCCTTATTAATGATGAGACGGTTATCACATGTAATCATGTGGTTGTATTTGATGAGGACACCATCGCTTACCTGATGGAGACATACGAAAAGAAAGAGTCCGAAGTCAAGGCGGCCATGCAGATACGGGTTATTATAAACCGTGATGTTGCCATCGATGCCAAAGTCCAGAATTTCAGCGCGGAGATGGATTATGCTATCCTTCATCTGGAGGAGAAACTTTTTAACAGGACTTTCTTAAAGCTCCGCCACAGTTCGGAAGTGATCCAGACCGAGACAGTCTATGCGCTTGGTTTTCCCGGACAGATCGAATCCACGCAGGATGTAAATACCTATACAATTGATGATGTGACAGTCACAAGAGGACAGGTCAGTAAGATAAGCCGTCTTGCGGATAACGTGGATTATGTAATGCATAGTGCTGGATTGAACTCGGGACACTCCGGCGGCCCTCTGGTTGATAACAACGGCGCTGTAATAGGTATCAATGCCATGAAGCTTGACGGTGATTTTGATGCGTCATATTATTATGCGATCGCTATCGATCAGCTGATAACTACCATGGATTATCTTGGCGTGGAATATACTCTCTGGGAAGCACTGGTTGCCGAAGAGCCTTCTGATGAAGAACTTGCCATAGCCGCTCTTCAGACAGAGATCGAAAATGCAAAGGCTCTGGAACCTTCAGATTATACCAAAGACAGTTTTGCTGAAGTTGAGCGCATAATGGCAGAGGCTGAAGAACTGGCAGCAAATACCGACGCCACCCCGGAACAGATCGAAGAAAAGAAAGCTGCATTGACAGGTGCGGTAGCCAATCTGGTAGAGGCTTCGCATTTCCCGTGGTTATTGATAGGTATAATTGCCGGCGTAGCAGCTGTGCTGATAGTTATAATCCTGATCGTTGTTATGAAAGGTAAAGGGAAGGGTAAGAAAAAGGCGGCTCCCAAATACTCTGCGACACCTTCTTATTCACCCCTTGGCAATCCCGCAAATAATATCGCAGGTCAGTCGGGACGTCAGATCAATGGTTTTGATCAGGCATCCGCTAACCCTGCTACAAATTTCTTTGGTTCCGGCGGCGACGCAGGAGAGACCAGCGTACTTAATGCAGGGGCAGGAGAGACCACTGTTTTGAATGATGGGGCAGGAGAAACTACCCTTCTTCGCGGCGGTATCAGTCTGGGGACTCTTACCAGAACCAGGAATGGTGAGCGTATCACTATCAGTGATAACTTCGTGATCGGAAAAGAGCGCAGCAAAGTGGATTACTGGATATCCGACAATACTTCCGTCAGCCGTACGCATGTGCGTTTCACGGCCAAGGGCGGCACAACCTATATAACAGATCTTAAGACAACAAACGGTACGTTTTTAAACGGCGTTATGATCCAGCCGGGTCAGGAAAAGCCGCTTAAGAACGGTGACCGTATTTCCCTGGCTGATGAAGAGTTCAGCTACACGGTATAAAAATATGAAATTTACAACGGCTTATTGTACTGATGTCGGAACAAGAAAGAAAACAAACCAGGACTCGCTGCTGATCCTGCAGGCTGAGACAAAGCAGGGGACGGTCCTGATGGCTTCTGTATGTGACGGCATGGGAGGACTGGCTAAGGGCGAAGTGGCCAGCGCTGCAATGGTCGGAGTACTTAACGAATGGTTTAAGAAGGATCTGCCTCAGCTTTTGAAGGACGGGATCAAGTCTGAAGAACTTCGGAGCAGCTGGGAGAAAGCCGTTTCCGATGCCGGCCGTAAGATCGCGGCTTATGGTGAGCGGAATCATGTGGAGCTGGGGACCACGGCTGTTGTGCTTCTGATCATCGCAGATACTTTTTATATCATGAACGTGGGGGATTCGCGTGTATACATGATCACCGATGCGGTATATCAGCTGACAAAGGATCAGACTTATGTACAGCAGGAGGTGGATCTGGGACGCATGACACCGCAGGAAGCAATGATGAGTTCGCAGAAAGGCGTGCTGCTTCAGTGCATAGGCGCCAGCAGCGAGGTCAGACCGAATTTCGTAGCAGGGGATGTGAATCCGGGACAGGTTTTCATGATTTGCTGTGACGGCTTCCGTCACGTTATACAGCCTTCGGAGTTTTATGAGGCGTTCAATCCGGACAGGATGGTGGACAAACAGGCGATGGAACAGGCAGCGTCTGATATGACGCAGTTAAACATTGCCAGAGGAGAGGAAGACAATATCTCGGTTATCCTTATTAAGGTAGACGCGTAAGGGAACTCTCCGAAGATCTTAGCGAAAGGCATCTTACGACAGATATGTTGCAGATAGGATCTGTAGTAGACGGTAAATACAGACTTCTTAGCGAGATAGGTCACGGCGGCATGAGTGTGGTCTATCTGGCTATAAATGAGCGGGCAAATAAAACCTGGGCTATCAAAGAAGTACGTAAGGACGGCGGCAATGATTCCGATGTTTTCAGACAGAGGCTTGTAGCCGAAACAGAGATGCTTAAGCGCCTGCATCACGCCCACCTGCCCAGTATCGTTGATGTTATCGATAAGGAAGACAGTTTCCTTATCGTCATGGATTATATCGAGGGGAAGAGCCTGCAGAGCATGCTCAACCACAACGGACCGCAGGATCCGGAGCTGGTGATCGAATGGGCAAAGCAGCTTTGCGATACCCTGGGATATCTGCATTCCAGGGAGCCTGCGATAATCTACCGTGATATGAAACCGGCCAACGTGATGCTTAAGCCGGATGGAAATGTTACGCTGATAGACTTTGGTACGGCACGTGAGTATAAGGAACACAGCCAGGGAGATACTACATGGCTGGGAACCCGCGGTTATGCGGCGCCGGAGCAGTTCGGAGGCCGCGGACAGACGGATGGACGTACGGATATTTACTGTCTTGGGGCTACCATGTACCATCTGATCACAGGCAGATCCCCTGCAGATACAAATTTTGTGATCTATCCGCTGGGGCAGCTGGTCCCGCATCTGGCAGGTACAGGTCTGGAAAAGGTAGTTGCCAAATGCTGTGAACCGGATATGGATCAGCGTTATCAGGACTGCGGGGAACTCATGTATGCGCTTGAGCATGTGCATGATGAGGATGAAGGAGTCCTGCGCAGGCGTAACGCCCGGTGGAGCGGGTTCGTAGCCAGCGTTTTGATGGTCATCTTTTCTGCCATAGGCCTGATCACCTTTCGTATCCTGGAAGCAGGTGCCACAGATCAGAGTTACGACAACTATGTGCAGGCAGCCAGGATGACAAACGGATCCGGCGGTATGGAAACGGCACAGGAACAATACCGCAAAGCCATGGGGCTGCGGCCGTCCAATGCAGACGCCTATAACGAACTCCTGAACGCAATAGAAGCGGACGGAAGCTTTACGCAGGAAGAAAATACGGCGCTGCAGAGCTGCATACTGGATACCAATGGCGGGACCAAAAAGAACATAGATTACTTTGAAAACGGATCGCCTAAGGAATATGCCCAGTTTGCATACCGTCTGGCAAATGATTATTACTTTTTCTATGACGGTACCGACAGCAAGATAAAGGCTGCAAACTGGTATGAGAAGATCGCTGACAGCAGATATTTAAATGACCAGCAGAAAACCTTAGCTGCAAGTCTTGCAAATATCGGGAATTATTACTCCATGCTGGGATCGGAAAAGAGCGTATTCCTGGTAGGAGATACCAACAGCAATTACGGTACTTTCTGGAATGATATGGTAAGCATTATGGAGGGTAACGTGGTTGAGGAAACAGGCGGCGAGCATTACGCAGCCGGCCTATATAAAGAATTTGCCTACCAGATATATCTGTCGGCCGGCAAGTTCCGTGAATACGGTGTCAGCAGGGAAGCGATGCTGGAACAGCTGGATAAGATCGAAACGGGTTTGGATGAGCTGAGTTCAGGATCGGAAACAGTCCGTAATCTGATCAGTCAGACGAGATTGCAGATCGTTTCCGCAAGGCAGATGGTAGAGATGGCGTTTGCAGGTACTGCCGGCGGAAGCGGTCAATAGGGGTGTATTGATGGGGAGTATACAACAACAGCTTCAGATCTATCATATCGGAGGGATAGTCTGTTTTATCCTTCTGATATTGTCTGTGCTTTTGGCTGTCCTTTTATTCTTTCTCTTTGATATACCGACCATTTTTATGATCCGCTCCGGACGCATGAAAAAAGCATCCTTGCAGAAGATGACGGAAAACAACGCAAAGACCGATCCTCTTCGCAAAGGACCGGATATGGATTATACAACAGCCAATATGGAAGATACACAACAGCTAAGCTTTTCGGGAGGATCGGACGAAACAACATTACTTGATGGATTTGACCGGACAGAGCAGCTGCTGACGGCAGAAGTATTAGCGCCGCAGACCGAAAACGCCGCAGCAGATCCGGCAGAAGAAAAATCTTCAACGGTACCGGAAAAGGAAGATGAAAAAGCGGCCGGTGATGATGCTTTCCGTATGATAGAGGAAACAGTTGTCATACATACCGCAGAATCAATATAAATATGACATTAATGTTTATTGGGGCATAAGGCAGGAAATTAAAGGAGGTACACTATGAAACAGGGCAGGAGACAAAGGGTAAACAGATTCATCGCATCTGTTATGACTGTAATAATGGTTTTTACCCAGTTCCCGATCGACGGAACCCGGAGAACCCATGCGGAAGCCGTGACAACGATCACACTTCAGGAAAGTGTTGAAACCTCCTTTGGAACAGATGTTGAGATCCCTGTTTCTGTCAGCCGGAATGATGGGGAGACAACAACATCCGTCAGCTTTGATGAGATCACGGTTTACAGTGACAATGAAAGCATTATGAAGTGCTCCAAGAATACGGCCACAGGAAAGATCAAAATAGAACCTGTGGGGATCGGTACGGCTAAAGTATATGCAGGATACGGTGATAAGTGGGAAGACTGTGAGGTGACTGTTACCAGTGCAGTAAGCGAAATCACGATAATTGCGCCGGGGAGAAAAATATTCGGCTTTACACAGAACGCTACGATACAGTTCACTGCCCAATACAGCGGGACCATGGCTGGTAATGAATTCCTTCAGTGGAGTTCCGAAGATGACAGTGTCCTCAGTCTCCTGCAGAGTGAAGGTGCTTCCGTTACTGCCCAGATGAACAGTATCGGAAATACATCGGTAACCGTAAAGCTGGGTGTCAGGGGATCGGAAACATTTAGACCCGGACCTTCATGGGATATTAAATTAGTCGAAAACGCAAGCCCGCAGATATCAGTCAAAAGCGGAGCCAAAAGGACTTATAACGGAAGTGATGTTCTTGAAGACAGGGACTGGTTTGAAATCGAATGGCCGGCAGGAGTAAGCGAAAATGATGTCTGCCAGGGTATAACATTTAAAGCGGATTCAGCAGATGCCGGACAGAGGACTGTTACGGCTTCCTTTACCCGCGTTCCGGACAGCGGCTTTGCTCTTGAGAATGTAACCGTCGATGGCAGCTTTTTGATCGAAAGAAAACCTATCTCCATCAACAGCATTACCATTACCGGTTCCAGAGAATATAAGGAAAATGATCTGAGCATACCCTCTGATGCTGTAAATTACGGTATTACCGGTCTGGTAGGACAGGATATCGTAAGCGTAAACGGTATCACCTACCTGCTGGAAGATGATCAGGTCGGTAACGATAAAGCTATACAGCAGCCCTCTTTTGCAGGCTTATATCTCAGCGGAGATAAGGGATCTGATTATACCTGCACGGTTGATCCCAATGTATCAATTACTTCCCACTTTAATGTTACTCCTCTGCACATAAAGATAACTTCTTCAGGGATAACCAAACAGAGCGACGGAACAAGAGGCGTAGTTTTAAATGCTGCTGCAAAGTTCATCGCTGTCGGATCGGATGATCAGCCGATAGAAGATCTGAGCGTTACGGTAAGCAGTTCCGCTAACTGGATTTATAACAATGAGAAGCCCGGGACCGCTAAGCCTATAACAGGTGCTGTGTCGTCTGATTTTGTTATCGGAAACGCTTCGATCTATTCGGTTAATGAAATCGACCTTAAAGGTGATATAACATTCCGTGAAACAAATGCTTCCATAGATCTTACCACAGGCAATACGGTATTTACTTTAGAAACCGGAGTAACGGTCAGCTTCAACGGTGCGAAAAATATGTCCGGTGGTGCACTTAAATGGTACAGAGGAACATACGGCGGAGAAGATTCGGCAAAGTTTGAAATAAAAGGAAATGCGCGTTTTGTAAAGGTAAACGGTAATGAGATAGCTGACGAAAACAACACCCTGCCTTTAACAGAAGGAGCCGGTGTTAATACAGATGTATATATAAAAATAAATAATATCTACTACGGTCCCGTAAGCCTTACTTATGCGTATGACGAGACAAGACCCGCGGCATCCGCTATGGCAACAAATGATGAACCGGATACAATAAGGGTTTCTGCCCACCCGCAGGATCAGCTCAGCGGAGTATATAAGTTATATATTAAAAAGTTTCCTGCAAACAAAAAGGATACCGGTCTTACAGAAGCAGATTTTGCAGGGGAAGTTTCCCAAAACTCCATTTCATATTCCAAAAACGAGGCGTGCGCTGTAGGCATTCTGGTAAAGGACAATGCCGGAAATGTAAATATACAGTGGGTCAGCACCAGTGATGCTTCGGCACCGGCAGTGGAGATCGTAAACAGCAGCTATGAAGCGGAAGCAAACTATACTAAAGATAATAATCTGAAAAACCTGACTGTTAACTGCAAGGTAACTGACGACGATGCAAAGATACAGATGATAAAGTATTACCTTTATGATGGTAAAGAATCACCGGAGAAATATAATGAACATGTAGAATGTTATTTAAGCGATTATTCACGTGATGATGAAAAATTTTTCGAGAAAACATTTACAATATCATATTCCGGAAACAATTATCCCGGATATCAGCTGCGTATAGCTGTTGAGGTAATGGATTTCAGCCATAACAGCGCCTGCTACATGATCTATTATAACGGAACCGATATAACGATCGATACCGCTGCTACGCATGTATATCATGACGTGGATGGTTTCAAAAATAACGTTACTGCTGATATCCCCACCTTTGCTCTGGATCCCACAGGCGGGGACCCTATGATAAAGATCACCGACGGTACTGAAAATAAGGCAAAAGAATATAAAGGCGTTTATTACTTTGATGTTAAAGATAAGACTGTTGATAACGGTAATCAGGGAAGAAAGGTTTCCGTATCATTTAATAAGATGGGTTATTCAAAGGTCTATCTGTATAATAACGGGGCAAATCAGATAGACGGTGAGATCGAAGGTACTTACAGCAAGACTGAGCATTGTTATATTTTTGCAGACAGAGAATGGAATTTTTATGAGCAGACAACAGGCAGCAATACTTACCGGATAAGGTTCAGGATCCCGGATGCGACGAATACGGCTGATAACAGTGTTCCTTTCGGAAATATCACTTTCCCTGTACAGAACGGGAACTTTATTGTGGACGGCACCGATCCGCTGGTCGGTATTGAGTTTTCTCCCAAGCCTTTAGGTAATAAAGGTGATACCGGCTATTATGATGGTGAGGTGACAGTGATAATATCCGTCATTGATCCTCATCTGCCCGATAAGGATGACATGGATGTGCCTTATTTCAAGATAGAGGGAGAGAATCTGCCGGATCTTACCTGGACAGAGACCGATGACGGTCTTACAGGTACCATGAAATTTACTGGGGATGTCAGTATAGATTCCTTCAAAGTGGAGGCTACGGATCTGACCCAGCGTAAAAACATAGAGAAATCAAATGATACCAGATATGTCATAGATAATTCGGCGCCTGTTTTCACTATAGAATACAGTAAGGCAAGCAATGATGTCAGTGCAGGTAAAAATGAAGACGGCAAAGAACTGCGCAAGTATTATTACGGTCTGGAAAACGGAGTCGGGAATCCCAAGGATGTGGATGTTACCATCACCATAAAGGAGCAGAATCTGTTTTATGAAGAAGTATCCATCAAAGTGATAGATACTGCAACTGGTGAGCCGGTTGCTTTTGAAGGACCCGTATGGGATCCCGCACAGTCCATCGGCAATAATATCTACTGTGATACCGCAACGGCGAAGCTGAAGATCCCTGCTAAAGCTGGCGGAGCAAATGACGGTGAATACCGTGTAGAAGTAAGCTATACGGATCCCGTGGGTCATGAAATGACTCTGCCGCAGGGCCAGAATCTTAATTACTGGGTAGTGAACGGAAAATATGACGGCAGCGAGCATGTCAACGTCATAGACACTATCCGTCCGAAGGCCGAGTTCAGCATTACAGAGCTTAAGTCGGATAAATACAGCTTTAACAGCGAGGAGGATCCGGAAGATCCTGCCGATTACTATAACTTTGCTTTTACCGGTACATTTAAGGTGGATGATAAGAATTTCATCAACGGTAAAGGATTCATCCATTCGGAAGTTATCTGGGACGGAGTTGATAAACCTCTGACTCCGGATGAAAATAACGACTATGTATATGAAGTATTGGCAGAGAAGGCAAATGAAGGGGATTATTATTTCTCCATCAGCGGTAATGATCTGGCAATGAACAAGCTGGAAGTAACAAGAGGTACCGGCTGGACGGATAATGATAAAGAAGGCGGCTCCGATAAGGAATTCTTTATCAGCGGCAAGAAGGTACTTGATATTACCGCACCTGAGGTAGAGCTTGAGATATTGCCTTTCAGCGGCGTTAAAAAGACGAAGAAAAGAACTTTTGGCAATACTACAAGGTATTACTTCAGCGACGGATTTAATGCTAAGTTCAACATTACGGAGGAGCATTTCAGCACGGCGGAAGAATTTGTAAGTGTTAAGTACGGTGAGAATCTTCAGGCGACAAACTATGCCGCAGATAAGGTAATAGCCAATAACAGGATCGCCGATCCTCTGTTATCCATGGATGATAAATATGTATATGGCAGGTCGTTTGAAGAAGAGGGGCTTTACCGTTTCTCTATTGAAGGAGAGGATAAAGCAGGCAACAGCTTTGTGGTCTACAAAGATCCGGACGGAAAAGAAGATGAATTTGAATGGAAGGATACAATGCCTTTCACATCCTATGCTGTAGCTATCGACAAGACTCATCCTGCACTGATGGATATCGTGATAGGTGATTTTTACAAGGCAAAACTTGAGTGGGTGAACGGAGAACCGCACTACCAGGTGAGCTTAAATCATCCTTACCAGAAGATAGATTCCACAACGGTTAAGTTTATCCGTTCCGATATGTCGCCTGCAAAGATACACTACTCCATCTATTCAACTACAGCGCCCCAGAACCGTGTGAGCGACGAATATACCTACGGTTATCTGGATCACGGATATGTCTGCAATGTGGCGATGAACGGACAGCAGGTGTTCTACATAGACAGCATTATCATGGAAGACTACGCCGGTAATGAACTGGTATGGGATGGCAACAGTAATAAGATCTATCTTGATGTAACACCTCCGAGCCATGATGAACTGGCGCCTACGGTTCAGCCTTCGGCTATAGCAGATGGCTCCGGACGCGGTCCTGCAGGCAATCCTCTGTTTGCTTCGGATGTTGATGTGCGCATCACCGTAGAGGATCCCAACGAAGTGGTAAGCTCATCAGGTCTGTATCAGCTGTTCTACCGCGTGCTGGTAAACGGCGAAGACAGGACAGCAGAGTCGACTCCGGGCACCACCGCAGGTACGGCAGGCGCAGGCGTGATCAATTTTAACAGCAGTGGCCCCAACTACAGTGAGAATGCGGATACAACTGATGAGGAACTCATTTACCGTACTGAACTGAATTTCCACTTTGATAAGAATACATATAACTACAATGATATCAAAGTATACGTATGGGGCGGTGATGACGCCGGCAACGATATTCCGGAGAGCAGTGCAGCTTATTATGCATTCGGTATCGACAGCACCAATCCGACTATAGATGTATCATATGACAATAATGATGTCAGAAACGAGAAATACTTCAAGGCTGACCGTGTTGCTACGGTAACCGTCATGGAGCGCAACTTCAATCCTTCGCGCACCGTTATCACTACAGAAGCCGGCGCGCGTATCAGCGGCTGGGAGTATCGCCGCGGCGGCAGCGCAAACGGTGATGACGATAAGTGGATCAGCCATGTGGTTTACGATCACGACGGTACATACAGCTTTAATGTAACGGCGACCGACCTGGTAGGCAACGAGGCTCCGCCTGCAAACTACGGCGACAGCGCAGCGCCCAGGGCTTTTGTGATCGACAAGACAATACCTGTGATAAATGTTACGTTCGATAACAATAATGCGCGTAACGGCAAATATTATAACAAGGCACGTACAGCAGAGGTGGAGATCACCGAGCATAACTTTAACGCAGCTGATGTGAGGGTTCAGAATCCGGCAAGTCTGGATGGCAGCCGTATCGCTTCCCCGAAGCTGGAAGCATGGAACAGCAAGGGAGATGTACAGAGCGCGGACATGATCCATTCGGCAGACGGTGATTATACACTGCGTATCGATTATACCGATCTGGCAGGTAACGTGGCCGAAACTTATGTTGCTGACGACTTTACCATTGATACCACGGCTCCGGAGCTTAAGATCACCGGCGTTGAAGATATGCACGCTTACAACGATAAGGTGGCTCCCGTAATAGAGTACAGCGACCTTAACCTGGATAATGAGAGTGCAAAGGTTGAGATCAGCGGTACCATACATAAGGCAAACGGCAGTCTGGAAGGCGTAAAGACAGAGGAAGCCAACGGCGGCAGCCTGATCTGCAGCGATATACCCCATACCAAAGATAACGATGATATCTACAAGGCAGTGGGCGTGATAAGGGATCTGGCAGGCAACGAGACCACTAAGGAAATAACCTTCAGCGTAAACCGTTTTGGTTCTAACTATATCATAAGTGATGAGACGCAGCGCCTGATCGATAAAGTATATACCGGTCAGGAACAGAGCATTCATGTGACAGAGATCAATGTGAGTGAACTGGAAATGAATGAGGTGAACAAGGCGATAAACGGTAATATCGACAAGCTTGCGGAAGGCACGGATTATCAGCTGACAGTGAGCAGGCCGGGATGGGTACAGTACGATTATGAGATAAGCGCAGAAAACTTTAAGG
>CAMVRS010000101.1 GCA_947169935.1 uncultured Lachnospiraceae bacterium | reverse complement strand
TTAAGACATCGCCCTTTCACGGCGGTAACACGGGTTCGATTCCCGTTGGAGTCACTAAAATATGCCGATGTGGCTCAATTGGCAGAGCAGCTGATTTGTAATCAGCAGGTTATCGGTTCGAGTCCGATCATCGGCTCTGAAAATTAATATGGACCTGTAGCTCAGTTGGTTAGAGCAACCGGCTCATAACCGGTCGGTCCTGGGTTCGAGTCCCCGAGGATCCACTAAATCACCTGTCGGTCCGCCGGCAGGTTTTTTGTTAACCAATCATGGGCAATCATGGGGACGGTTCTGCGGTTGTTTTTAATTAAAATCGTCCCTCCTATCGCATAAAAAGCCCTATTTTACGGGACGATCACAGAACCGTCCCCCCGGTTGATATGAATAATGATATCTATAAAAAATGCACACTCTGTCCCCGCAGCTGCGGTATAGACAGAACAAGCGGCCGTACAGGTTTCTGCAGGGCATCTTCAGCCATGCATATAGCCCGTGCGGCTCTTCATATGTGGGAGGAACCCTGTATATCCGGCTGCGGAGGCTCCGGTGCTGTATTTTTCGCAGGCTGTAATGCAGGCTGTGTTTTCTGCCAGAATTATGAGATCTCCCATTTTCTAAATCAGGGAATTGAAGTTTCGGAAGACAGACTTAAGGAAATCTTTTTTGAGCTTAAAGAAAAAGGGGCAGATAATATTAATTTTGTTACAGCAGATGTATATATACCATCAATAGCCGGTGCTATTGAAAAAGCAAAGAAGGAAGGCTTTGATCTGCCCTTTATCTTTAATTCTTCGGCGTATATCAAAGTTACGTCATTAAAACTTTTGGATGGGCTGATAGATATCTATCTGCCGGATCATAAGTTCTATTCGTCTAAAAGCTCCGCAAAGTATTTACATGCTTATGATTATCCGCAGACAGCCTTTATGGCGATAGAAGAGATGCACAGGCAGACAGGAGCGTGTTTATTTGACTGTAGAGGTCTTATAAAGAAAGGAACGGTCATCAGGCATATGCTTATGCCCGGAGGGCTTCTGGAAGCAAAAATGATATTAAAAAAGCTGTATGAAACATATGGTGATGATGTTTATTTTTCAATCATGAGCCAGTATACGCCTATAGAAAAACAGCTGAATGATCATCCGGAGATTAACAGAACAGTAAATGGCAGGGAATATGATGAGTTGATTGAATATGCTCTTTCCATAGGCATTAAGAATGCCTGGATGCAGGAGGGAGGAACAGCAAAAGAGAGTTTCATCCCGGCCTTTGATCTGAGCGGAGTAATTAAAGAACAGTGATCGGGAAATCACCATATTGATTGCATTGGTGATATAGCTTATAATTCTATCTATAAATGTCAGCAAGGAGCAGCGATATGAACAGATTCAGATTACCTTATCATCTTGTAGTTGAAGAAGGCGTATTTAATGATATACCGGGAGCTATGAAGGATGTTTTCCCGCGTCTTAAAAAATCTAAGGCAATACTGGTTACCGAGGAAAACTTAAAGGGCATATTTCAGGGAACGCTTGATGAGATAATGCATGACTTTTCACGCAGCGAACTCTATCTGATCCAGAAGGCCGATTATGACAGTGCCGTTGCTTTGGCTAAGTATATCACCATGAATGATATAACGCTTGTGATCGGCTTTGGCGGCGGAACAGTCCTTGATTTGGCTAAATTTGCGGCTTTTGTATCCAAGTCACAGTTACTGTCCCTGCCCACTACATTGTCAAACGATTCGCTGGCTTCACCGGTGGCTGTTTTGGGAACAGAAGGACGTGCAAGGAAGAGCTTTAAGTGTACTATACCTGATGCTATCATCATAGACGTAAATGTGGTAAAAAGCGCGCCTGACAGGCAGCTTCTGGCAGGTATCGGAGATACCGTATCAAAGTATACGGCTTTATACGATTGGAAGCTTGCACATGAAAAGAACGGTGATAATGTAGATGATTTTGCTTACATGATATCTCAGATGGCTTTTGACTCGGTTCTCTATTCCGAGAATGAGGAGTTAAAGAGCAGGGATTTCATTCAGCGTCTGACCAATGCTCTGGTAATGGGAGGGCTGGCTATGGAGATTGCCGGATCTTCCAGGCCCAGCAGCGGATCAGAGCACTTATTCTGCCACGCTCTGGAGGAAGACTTTGCGGATCTGGTAAATGTGCCTCATGGTATAGCTACAGCTATGGGCAGTTACCCTGCATGTATCTTCCAGGGAAGGGATACCGCAAAGGTTGAGAAGATCATTAAGCAGTACGGTATCCCCGTAAAGCCTTCGCTCAATAAAGTTACTGAGGAGATCTTTGTAAAGGCCTGGCAGGGTGCCGCAGCTACACGTGCAGACCGTTATACGATATTGAGTGAGACGGACTTGAGCGATGCACGGCTCAAGGAGATCTACAGGCAGATGGAGGAAAAATTCTAGGGGATATACACATCCGATACTTGTAAAAAACTCTTGAACATAAGAATCTCTTGTGGTAAAATATCTTTTGTTTGCGGGTGTGGTGGAATGGCAGACACAAGAGACTTAAAATCTCTCGGGGGCAACCCCGTGCCGGTTCAAGTCCGGCCACCCGCAGTGTGTAGTTTTTCTAAAAAGCCTTTGAATTCGCGGTTCGGGGGCTTTTTTTACTGTCAAAAGGTACCACGTTTTTGGGTAGACCAAGGGTAGACCTGTCACAAAAAACTTCCTTAAATTTGGTCAGAGTAGCGTTCTTACGGGGATTTGTATAGTATTTCAGGTTGGTATCAGGTGTATGTCCCAGTAATAAAGCACGCTCTGATGAGGTGAAATCATTTTCTTCCAGGCGGTTATTTACGGTACGGCGGAAAGCATAACTGGTCTTGCCGGGAACCTGTGCCGCACGGAAAACGTCGCGGACCACATCCGTATATTTCTCTGATCTTAAATGCTCCCCATTTTCATTGCAGAAACCGAAGAGCCTGTTGGTGAGGAGAATTATTGGCTTATAGTCGGAGGTGTTCAGGTAAAAGAATCTAACAAGGATAATATACCAGCGTTCCCAGATGGACAGGGGAGTGCTTCATTTGATCCTGAAACTCGTACACTTACATTAAAAGATGTAACAGGATTTAAGGGGGCATATGATACTAAAAAAACAGAAACCGGTAAAACCTACATTTATTCGCTGTATGGTGACCTTACGATAGAGGGAAATATGGATGTAAAGGCAGCCTGGCCCGAAGTTGATTCGGTAATTGCAGTTGACGGTGGTGCTGTTCTTAGTGGAAATTTCAAGATTGAAGGTGACGATTGTGATGGAATTGCTCTTACTGATGGATCGGGTATTAAGATCGCTGAAGGAACAACTTTGGAGATAATTGGGAATACATATAAAGGAATAAGTGGCAAGGGGAATGTCGTTGTAAGTGGAGGAACGGTAAAGATCATCACGGAAGCTGAAAGGCCGTTGTGTGGGATAGACGCAAGGGGTTTTAAAATGACCGACGGCATTGTTGATATTAAAGGGCATTATTGTGGAATTAGTATTACGGATGGAAATATTAGTATTAGTGGAGGTAAGGTAAGCGTTGAAGGCCGTACTGTGGGTATTACAATGGATGCGATTGCGAGTAATACATTTAATGTGTCCGGCGGTGAACTTACAGCAAAAGGTTATAATGGCTATGGAGTAAAGTTTGAAGGAAAAGGTAATGGAAGTCAGAGCTATCATAACGGAAAAATCGATCTAAATTTCACCGGGGGAAAGATAACTGCGATCGGTGGATCATACGGTATATATGGAGATTATACAGAGGTTAAGTCAGCCGGAAATCAGAATCTGATCATAGACGGAGCAGACGTAACGGTAGAGGGAACTGAAGATGATGCCAGAGGGATTCAGGTTAGCGGTAAGTTTATCGTCAATTCCGGTAAGCTTTCTGTAAAAGGCAAAGATGGTGCTACATTCTATAATGTTTCCGGACCTGATCTGTCTGAAGAGGCCACAGTTGAGCTTGTAAAACCCGCAGGAGGCAGAGCCGGTGATCATAATATTCTTGACGATAAGGGAAATATAGCTACCGAGGTTCTGATCGTTGAGAAAACAAAGACAGATTATCCGCTTTGGGTTGATGGAAAGCAGGTAAACAGCCTTAACAAGGGAGATATTTTAAAAGACGGCAAAGCCAGCTTTGATCCTGCAACGAATACACTGACATTTAAGGATGCAACGATAAGCGAAGGCTATGAATATAATACTTCTGCAAAGAGGGGTGCGGGAGTATATGCAAAAGGTTCTGACCTGACGATCAAAGGTAATCTGATAGTAGATGGAACGACTATAAATGATGCAATCTGTGTAGAGGATACGGCCGTTAACGGAAGAAAACTTGTTCTTGATGGGAATATTACGCTCAAGGGTGATTATGGCATAAATACAAAGTATGCCGGAGTAGAGATAAACGGGGGAAATCTTGAGATAGATGTGACTACGAGCGCAGTGAAAGCCGGGGCTCCTGTATCTCTTGCAAACGGAATGAAGGTATTGTCTCCGGAAGGGGCTGAGTTCAGAAAATCGACGGTTGGTGAGGTATATTATCTCTATGAATCTGCTGATTCTAATGTCCAGGTTAAGAAAGCAACCATTGGCAGTAGTAGTGTGGCAGAAAACTATACCGTCACTTTTGACCTGAACGGCAAAATCGGTACCGCACCTGCAGCGCAGACTGTTGAAAAGGGAAAGACAGTTTCAAAACCTTCGGATCCTTCTGCAGAGGGCTTAAAATTCGTAGCCTGGTGCACAGATAAGGAAGGGAAAAATGTATACGACTTTGCTACCCCGGTTACAGCGGATATTACCCTTTATGCAAAGTGGGTAGAAGCAAGCGCGGATACTTTTACTGTAACATTTGTTCTGAACGGCAAGAGCGGTACCGCACCTGCAGCGCAGACTGTTGAGAAAGGAAAGACAGTATCAAAGCCTGCAGATCCCAAAGCAGATGGTTTTGTATTCAAGGCATGGTGTACCGATAAAGAGGGTAAGAAGGAATATGATTTCTCTACACCCGTAACAGCTAACATCACACTCTATGCTAAGTGGGAGAAAGCTGAGGAGCCTGTACCAGGACCGGATCCTATAGATGGCGGTAAGTCTGCGCTGGATCCAGTACCGGAGCTTATACCCGGCGTTACCAAAGATCTGTATCTGGTAAAAGGCCAGAAGTTTAATATAGGCCAGGGCTGGTATGTTGATAAGGCTGATAAGGATAGTAAGAAGAGGGTAAGCATAAGCAAGAAGGGTGCATTTAAGGCTAAGGCTGAAGGCGAGGCGGTCATCAAGTGTGGATCAGGAGCTGAAGCATGGGAAGTAAAGCTGCATATCAGCAAGCCTAAGATGGATAAGAAATCTCTTAAGATCCAGCTTGAGACAGAAACTGAAGTAAAGACAGAAAAGATCGGCTTTACATACGACAAGGACAATCTGGATGTGTTATGGTACAGCGCCAACCCTGATGTAGTTACCGTAGATGACAGTGGAAATGTGACCACGGTAGGCAAGGGAAGCTCAAAGGTTACCGCATACATAAATGGCAGCGCATATACCTGCACCGTGACTGTTAAGGAGAAAGCGGCACTGCTGGAGCGTACCCTTCATGTCGCGAAGGGAGCTACAAAGACCATAAGCATCAAGGGGCTTGAGAAGCCGCAGTGGGAAGAATCCGTAATGGATATCGTGTCGGTAAAGAAGAATAAGGTTACCGGTCTAAATGCAGGAACGACAGTACTCAGCTTTACTCAGGATGAAAAGGTATACAAAGTTACAGTTATCGTTGAGGATCTGACCATGAGCGGTACGGGGCTTAAGGCTCAGGGCAAGCCCGGAAGCAATAAGTATATCATCGATGAACTTAAGGCTAAGGATGAAACGATCCTGTCATTTGCGGGAGTGACCCAGTCTGTAGTCTTTAAGAGCAGCAAGCCTGACATCGCATTCATTGATGAAGACTTAAATGTGGTGATCAGAAATAAGGGCAAGGCAAAGTTCACTGTAAAGATAAACGGAAAGCCTGTAACGATAAGCGTAAACATTAAATAAGACATAATGATGACAGGGGCCGTCTGTGAAGCAGGCGGCCCTGCCTCTATCAAGAAGGAGTTGGGGATATGCCGTATAAGGTAGTCATAGCAGACAAAGTAGATCTGATACGCGATATATATGAGAATGCTATCATGCAGTCAGAGGGTTATACTCTGGCAGCTTCTTTTGGTAAGCCGGCGCAGGAGATAAAGGCACTAAAGCCCGAAGTGAAGATCATAGTCACGGCAGTCCTGCCAAATGCTGAAGATGTAACACAGGCACAGAAGGCAGCCCCTGTTGGCATCTATAAGAAGCTAACATTGCGGAAAGCTTGTAAATATGCTATACTTCAGATAGATAAATGGAGGACGAAATGCCCGGAAAGAAGAGAAAATCTAACAGAAAAGCAAAAGATTCCGTGTTTACAAATCTATTTACGATACCGAAGTACCGCTATCAGCTTTTTAAGGAGCTTCATCCTGAAGTAAAAGGTATAACGGAGGATGATATAGAGATAGTTACACTGGAGCATGTGTTGATGAACAATGAGTATAATGATCTTGGACTGTTGGCAGGAGACCATTTTCTTATTTTGGCAGAGGCACAATCCACGTGGAGTGTAAATATACTTATACGCTTTCTGCTTTATCTCGCTTCAACATATAAAGATTATATAGAGGCAAAAGAAATAAGTCTCTACGGAACGAAGAAAGCTGTTATCCCAAAGCCGGAACTGTACCTGATATATTCCGGAAATAAGGGAAAGAAGCCGGAGGTCCTTTCTTTCACGAAGGAGTTCTTCGGAGGTGATGAGAGCGCTGTAGAAATAAAAGCTAAGGTTATATATGGTGACAATAAGAAACATGATATGATCAGCCAGTATATCGCCTATTGCAGAGTACTGGATATGCAGGTCAAAAAGTTTGGAAGGACTAAGAAAGCAATAGAGGAAACGATAGGAATTTGTTCTGATAAGGATATATTAAAGGAGTATCTGGAAGCTCACAGGAAGGAGGTAGTTGATATTATGACACAGTTATACGACAGAGAAAGAGAAATGAAGCTGTATGTTAAGGAAAGAGAGCAGGAAGCTGCTAATGATGCTACAAGAAAGAGCACTCTTGAAAATATTAGAAATCTGATGGAAACAATGAAATGGAGTGCAAAAGAGGCTATGAATGCTATGAAGATTGCACCCAAAGACCAGAAAACCTATCTCCCTATGCTAAAAAAAGGATGAGTATTTAGCCGCTCCATCAGTGGGCGGCTTTTATCACGGGTATTCCTATTTTAGGTAGACCTGGGATAAAGAAAAAGGTCGGTGCTCCTTTCCTCCTTAATTCTCTTGATTTTGCGTTTTTTTTGCCTTCAGGTCAAAAAGTTTGGAAGGACAAAGAAAGCAATAGAGGAAAAGATCGGGAGCTGTTCTGATAAGGATATATTAAAGGAGTACTTGGAAGCTCATAGGAAGGAGGTAGTTGACATTATGACACAGTTATATGACAGAGAGAGAGAAATGAAACTGTATGTTGCTGAAGAACGGAAAGAAGAGAAAATGAATACAAAGGTTGATGATATTAAAAATCTGATGAAGAATCTCAAACTGAGCGCCAAGGAAGCAATGAATGCTCTGGGCATTTCTCCGCAAGATCAGAAAACCTACCTTCCGATGTTGAAAAAAGGGTAGTTTGAGGAGATTTATGCATAATTGAGGATAAAACAGCAAAACCACGGGAATAGATAATACCCGTGGTTTTTAAATTATATACTATGGTATTAGCTTTATGATCTGCTATCAAATAAGTGGATGTCTTCGTCTGAACCGTTCAGATCGGTAAGGAATCTTTCTTGAAGCTCATCTGCTTTTGTCTTATCTTCGAGCCATTGTTTATACTCCATTTGTAATTTGAGTTTATGCTCTTTGCGGTATTGGGCTGCACGTTCTTTAGCGGATGATGTATCAGATAAGGTTCTTCCGCTATGTTTGGCAGCAAGGCATTTGCCGGGATGCAGGATCTGGTCAATATAGGCCTGACTGCGGACTTGTGCACAGCCATCTGTAGAGCATGACATGTTTGAGCATGCACTGCCGTGATAGGGGATCTCTTCGGAACCCGGCATCTGTCCCACACCTTCGATCGAACGATTGGCTTCTGCTAAAGAGAATATGCTGCCGGCTATGTAGTTAGTCACGTTTTTACCACTTGTGTATTTCAGCGTATAGCCATTTTTGCCTTGCAATTCACTATCCATGAGTCCGAATACTCTGGCGCGATAAGCAGGATCCGAAGCCATTTTGTTTAGCTGTTTGTCATCGATATACAGATAGTATTTTCCCTTAATCGGATCCTTTGGTTCACGGTTTGTAAAAGTGTACTCAGGCATATATTTTTTGATCTCATCTTTCAGCGCATCTACACTGATCGGACCGTCTGTACCGTTTTTTGTAAATTCGGAGCGGTAGTAGTTAACAGCTTTACGCTTATAATCTATAAAGCCTTCTCCCATATCTTCAAGATAATTATACACTTTTTTAGGATCCCATACGGGACGGGGGACATTTGCGGCTTTAGTCTTTTGTGTGTAAGATGCGCTGATCTGAATGCTGTATTCGCTTTGGATCATTGTACTCATAGAACGACCTTCCTTTCTGGATTATGAATATCTACTGATAAGGTATTCGGAAGATTGTTTCTGAGCATAAGAGATATGTAGTGAAAGACCATTCAAATGTTGCGAATTGTGATCACAGCGGGGAATAGTTTATACATTTATATCAACGGAAAAACCGGAAAAGCATTCTGCCGATACCTGTTCGGAAGCAAGGGCAGAATATGCCATATCAGCCATATCGGTAGATGATCCTAGCTTTGATATTCCGGAACCTCCCTTTTCACGTTCATATCGTTCAAACATAGCTTTAAGATATTTCATATCAGCTTTAGTGATCTCCATCATTTCGCGGGCACGATGTTTTTTCTTTAATTCTTCGATATCATCCTCGGACATATCGGGACTGATCATTTCACAGAGATCGTTCATCTCGGCTTCAAAATTCATTTCTTCCTCAATATCCTTAAGCATATCTTCAAATTCTTCCCGGGAAAACTCGGCCATTTCTTCTGCAAGAGCAGAAATATCATCTTCTGAAAGAGAGGGAGTTTCAGCTGGATCAGAGGCGGTATCTGTAGTTGAGTATTCAGTATCATCACACTGTTCTTCAGCACGTTCTTCTTCTTTAAGATGATCTTTCTTTTTGCGGGCAACAAGAAGAATGGCTTCGGCGTGACTTAATGCTATCATAGCTTCCGAAGCATCATAATCATCATGCATGCACTTTTTCCTAAGTTCAACTACCTTGTAAAGGGTGCTGACATAAGCAAGGTAAGCATCGGAAGCTGTTCTAGCCTGCATAACACGTGTAGATATCTGCTTAAAGCTGTAGTTCAGCTTTTTCTTCTTTTTTGTTGATGAATCAGGTTTTCTGATGCTTGAAATAAGCTGCTTATTAGAAGTAGGATCATATACAGTATAGGCAGCGGTTACTGGATTGTTTATACCGGATACAGAATTCATGGCAGCCTCCTTTCTGCGGGATATAATGTTGCTAAGGGATCCGTCCCTTATTTTAATTATATGATCCCAATACCGGTAAACAAGGATTATTCGCTACATTTCAAGGGCTATTCAATACATGGACTGCCATGGCTGATATTTCAATACATTTAAAGGTCGGTTCATAACATTTATCTTGAAATGCTATGAAGATATGCCGAAATACAATAGATATATATTAAGAAGGGGAGGCGGTGATATGAGGATAGCTGTCTGTGATGATGATAGAAGGATAAGAGAGATACTTTTAAGGGAAATCAGCGACTATGTTCCCGGTGCGGAAGTGATATGTTATAAGAACGGAGAGGATCTTCTGCATGCAGAGTTGATCCCGGATATCCTCTTTCTGGATATTGAAATGCCTGGAATAAACGGGATTAAGCTGGCTGAAAGGCTGCGCGGGAATGGCATGGATATTGTGATCATTTTCATATCCGGGGAAGATAAGTATGTATGGCAGGCATTTGATGTTGAGGCATTTCAATACCTGAGAAAGCCAATATCTAAGACAGATCTTACGAATACGCTGGAGCGTGCGTTACTGAAGCTTCAAAACAGCCGGGGGGAGAATGATGAGGATAAGCCCAGTATGATGATCAGATATAAAGGAGTTTCGGAAAAGGTTTTTCTTTCTGATATCATATATGCCGAAGCTTGCGGAAGAAAAGTTGTTCTGCACAGGATGAATGATCAGGTGGAGTATTATGGAAAGATATCCGATCTTGAGATGATGCTTGGAGGAGATTTTTTCCGGGTTCACAGAGCCTTTCTTATAAATCTGAAATATGTCGTTAGATATGGGGCTGACGGTATCACGCTAAAAAAGGGAAATGTCAGTATATCAAAAGCAAATTACCCTCTTTTTGTGAAACGCTTTTTGCAGTACAGCGCTGAAAAAGCTGTGGGAGAGAATGACAAATGAAGCACGATCCTGACTGGTATCAAAATGTATTTGAGGTAATGAACATAGCGGAGCTGCTGCTGGTATTTTTGCTGTTCGGATTCTGTTTTGCCGTTATGATCAGGCCTTATATGAGAAAGAAGATTACGGTTATTGCTTCAGGGATACTGACTGCTGCAGGAGGAACGATCATTTGGATCCTCAGTGGCAATGGTGGGACATTTAGCTATTCATTCGTGGTGCTTTCGGCGTTTATTCTGATGTATCTGATGGAAAAAGAGAAGCCGCTGCAGAAGATATTTCTTTGCGTGATGTTTTTAACGCTGCGTTTTATATGCAGTGCCGTTCTGGTGGAATGGGGGCTGTTTTCTATATGGTTTGACGTTAATGTGGGCGATATCAGTACCGGAATGGATCCTGATCAGATAGTGGTCTATTATGCTTTTTCGCGCCTGATATCAGTGATGGCAAGAACACTGTTACTATATCTGATGATACGGCTTATTCAGAAGGCATATCATAGAAATGATGAGTTGAGCATTCAGGAGTTGTTTCTGCTGTTGATACCCACTATAACCCCTCTGCTGGAAGGAACGGTATTTCGTGAATACATGAATATATACAATCAGGGAGTCGAGAACGGGTATATTAAAGAGAATATACCACCGGATATTATGCGGTTTCTGCTTTATCTTTTCAGCTATTTTGCGGTGCTTATGGTAGTAGTTTTGTATGAACGTGTTCGGAGGCAGCAGGAAGAAAATGCCCAGATGCAGGCCCTTGAAAAAGAGATCGCCCAGATACAGAGAAGCATAGAGCAGACAGAGATCCTGCATGAGCAGATCCGGACGCTCAGACATGATATCTCAAATCATCTTATGACAATGGAACGCCTTACCGAAACTGATAATAATGACGAAGCCAGGCATTATCTGAAACGCCTGAAGGAGGAGTTCTCGGCAAGCCTGGAAGGGATACGATGCGGTAATCCGGTGATAGATGCCGTGCTTGATGCCAAACGGGATATGGCTGTAAAGAATGGTATAGCGTTTCAATGCGATTTTCTTTATCCGGGGCAGCCGGATATAGATGTATTTGATCTGAGCGTATTACTTAATAATGCGCTTGATAATGCGTTGAGAGGGGCAAACGGCAGGGAACCGTGGATAAGGATAAATGCTAAAGGTCATGAGCGTTTCCTTACGATCCTTGTTACTAATAGCTATACCGGTGAGAAACTTCACCTTGATGCAGACGGATTTCCGGTCAGTACAAAGGAAGGGGAGGGGCACGGCCTGGGACTAAAGCTGATACGCCGCATATCGCATCGTTACAATGGTGAGACAGAGTTTATTCAGCGTGAAGGAGAGATAGAGCTGCGCATTCTCCTTCATGAGAAGAATACATAAACTTTTCGCAACTATCGGATACATTAGAAGGTCTGTTCATTACAAGTCTATTGTTTTTCTTTAAAATCATCCGTACTATTTATTATACGGGATAAGGATATCCCGGACACTTATGGCTTTGCATGATTTCAAGGAGGAAACGATATGACAAGTATAAACGGTATCAATTCGGGAATTGACTATTCCGTATTCTTTGGCGGTTCGTCCACATCTTCAGCAGACGGCGTAGATCTGACATCATATATGTCGATCAAGAATGGCAGTTATCGCAGACTTTTAAAGAATTATTACAGCAGCCAGAAGGCTGAGGCAAAATCAGCAGTTGGAGATACGGGGGCAACGCTGACAAAGATCCGTTCTGCTGCAGACAATCTTCAGAAAAAGTCTGATGCATTGTCCTCTGACAAACTCTGGGCTACGACAGAAAGCGTGGATGAAGGAACCGGAAAGGTCACGGAAACCTTGACCAACCCGGAGGCTCTGGTAAAAGCGGTAAAGGAATTTGCAGATGCATACAACAAGACAATAGATGCAGCTGCAGGCTCTGAAACCAAGGCGGTTCTGCGTACCGGTGGGTGGATGGATAACATGTCACGTAAAAATGGGCGTCTGCTGAATGAAGTTGGGATAACGATAGGCTCTGACGGCAAGCTTTCGGTTGATGAAGATGAATTGAAGAAAGCGAATGTCACCACATTAAAGAGCCTGTTCAAGGGAGTGGATTCATATGCGTCAAAGGTATCGGCAAAGGCTGCGGCTATAAGCAATTCGGCGGCACGGACAGAGAGTACCTATGATTCCGGTGGGAATTGGAACAATAATATGAGTACAATCGCTAGGTCACAGATCGATTCGGTTATAGGAGGAGATAGTGATAAGGAGACTTCGGTAAGCAAAACCCGGACCGAAACGGAGAATAATATAAAGAGCTTAAAGGAAAAGCGGGAAAAACTGCAAAAAGAAATGAATAAAGCGGTAGGATATGATGCTACCCGTGATTATGAAACTCAGATAAAGAAGCTTGATAAAGAGATAAAAGAGGCTGAAAACAGGTTAAAATACCTTTGAAGAAGGGGAGGTGGATGTTATGGCTATAGATGCGATAAATGGAAATTCAGGTGTTTATACAGGATATTATAATTCCGCAGTTTCCACTAAAGAGAGCAAGGCTGATAGCAAGTCTGATGCAAAAGAAAAGAATGATGCAGCGGCAGTATATGAGAAGAGTGACAGCAAGGTGGAGGCATCAGATCAGAAGAAGCTTTATAAGCCGGATCAAGCGATGATAAGCAAGCTTAAGGCGGATGCTGACTCTCATAAAAAACAGCTGCAGGATATTGTTGATAAGCTTATCACAAAGCAGGGTAAGGCTTTTGACATCGCAAATGGAAAGAATCTCAAGAATCTGTATGCCGGTCTTAATGTGGATGCGAAGACAAGGGCACAGGCCCAGGCTGATATCTCAGAAGATGGGTATTACGGTGTAAAGCAGACCTCTCAGCGTATATTTGACTTTGCCATGGCATTAAGCGGCGGGGATCCGGATAAGATGGAGAAGATGAGGTCAGCCTTTGAGAAAGGGTTTAAGAAGGCGACAAAATCCTGGGGAGATAAACTGCCGGATATCTGTCAGCAGACTTATGATGCAGTGCAGTCCATGTTTGATGACTATAAGGAGCAGCAGAAAAAAGCGGCTGATGGTACTTCCGAAATTGAATAAATCGGAAAATATGGTATCATAGAGTTGTATGTATGCGCAGGAAGGAACCGGCATCAGTTGGCGGCAAGGAGGCAGAATATGAGTATTTCTATCAATCTTAATGATCAAAATAAGATAAATATGCCCGGCATAGCGGTTTCTTCGGCTGCTTCTCAGAAAGAAGGCGAAAAGAAGACTTCTGTGTTCATGGGAGATCTGAACATCGGAAAGGATCCCGTAAAAGAAAAGATTGAAAGTGCCAGAAAACAGGCTTTTAAGCTCGTTTCTGATGCATATGGTGCTGACAGGGATTTCGATAAGCAGCTGGGGAAGATAAAAGACCTGGCTAAAGAAATGAAAGCCGAAAAAGCAGCGGCTCAGGCGGATAAAAAAGCGGCTGAGGAGACTATCGAAGGCATAAAGAAAGAGTATTCTGTTGCGGATGATTCCAGGGAACAGCAGGATCTGGAATGGCTTATGGCTTACCGTAAGGCAAGTCATGATGAGCGTTTCTGTGATCCGGAGCAGATGGAAAAAAATCGTGCCCGCGCAGACGAGATTGAAG
>CAMVRS010000100.1 GCA_947169935.1 uncultured Lachnospiraceae bacterium | reverse complement strand
TTCCCGGCATCTTTAAATACTCCCTATCCGATCTTTATAGGCGTACCCTGCACCTGCACGGCGCCGTTTGCGTTCATCTTCAAAAGCCCCTGGGATTCTGCCGTTACGGAAGCTCCCTTCATAGCCATCTTCTGGGTAGCCGATATCTCCACCTTCCCCGAAGAATCTATCACGAAATCCGCGCAGCTTATGGTAACCTTGCCGCTGTCCGAAGATCCGTTTAGGGTCACGGTGATATTGTCTCCGGCTTTTATCGTTATCTTCTTGGCAGCCTTTATCAGTATCTCACCGTTTTCGGTCTTCATCTGGATCTGGGCGTTCTTATCCTTATCCATTATCTCGATAAGCTTTTTTTCGTTATCCATGGTAACGGAATGAGCTTTATCGGGAGTATAGATGTATATCTTATCCTTTGTGCCGTCACCGTCGCCGCCCCTGTCATCGGCAATATCCTCAAATTCTATGGAGGATCCGTGGCGTGTCACTATGCGCTTATGCTGGTTATTTTCATGCGCCGATTTGGTAAGGAACTTATCGTTTGCCTTCTGCAGACAGCCTATCACATAAGGCCTGTCTATGATCCCCTCCTCAAATGCAACCAGTACCTGATCACCTATCTCGGGAAGAAAATAATGTCCCCATTCCTTACCGCTGCTAAGCATCGCCACCCTGGCCCACTGAAGCACATTGGCTTCCTCATCCCTGGTATGTACCTTGACGCAGACCCTGCCGGGATAGGAATCGGAATAATTCTTTACCACTTCACCAACGACCACGCCAAAGATCCTGGTATCGCCTGTATCCGTTTTTGTAACAGCCTTTTCGCTGACTTCCTCAAATATATCAAATATAGCCATTTAGAAGAGACCTCCCGAACTCATCTGATTGGTCTTGCCTATTATGCGGGTCGTATAACGTCCGTTGGCCGAAAAGATATGCTTAACAGTCTGCACATAAAAATCGTTTGACACCGCTGTTCCCACATCGCTTATGGTAATATATCTGCCCGGGGTTATCTCCGGGATGCCTACCATATCAAGCTCCAGGGTCCCGTATCTGTGGGTCATCTCCTCAAAGAGATAACTCGCCCTGCTGCCGGCATCCGATGAATTGGATACTGTGGGATCTATATAAACAAATTTACTGCCGCTTATAAGCGCCTTAGCCTTATTTCCCTGGGAGAGCTTGTAGGAATTCTTTTTCTTTTCGGTCACAACCTTTGCCTTGCCTACATCAAGGCCGCGTACCTCAATGGATTCCACCAGTCCCGTCATGTCGTATTCGACCGAAAGGCGCACTATCTTTGCCTTGGGCGTAATGGTTATCTGCTTCGTCTGGTCGCTCTTTGCCTGCCGGAAATAAACTATACCTGCCAGCACGAAGAAGTCGAAATTAAACTTCCTGGCTACCTTGACAAGGAATTCGTAATCGCTCTCACCGACCATCTCAATGGTCCTGTCGCTGTCCTTGTCACCGCCTGCGGCGCCTGCACCTGCGGGCGGCTTATCGGGGGTATTGTCTATCTTTATATCCTCGATAACGCCGGCATTCTTCATGCTCTGGTATATGTTCTGGTCGAATATCTCCTTGACCGCATCGCAATAGGTGGATGCCTTTAAGCGCCTGCTGTAACGGTTGGCCATCATCACTGCCTTTACATCCATGCAGGTGACTTCCACATGACCCACATCAGCCTCTTCCACCACGAAATTCATCTTTACGATAACTCCGGTGAACACCTCCGTTACCATCTTTGCATAGCCGGCATAGATCTTTACGGCAGATCCCAGAACTACGAATTTCTTTACGGTGTTGAAGTTGAATTCTGCCTTTTCGTAATTGTAAACATTATAGATATTAAAAGTAGCCTGTGAGGCTTCAAAACCTGCAGACAGATCTATATTCACGTTTGAGATACCGACCGCGGTCTTTCCCGTTGCGCTGGTAATGCTCTTGCCGTTAACTTCTATCTCTATCAGCGGGTTAAGGAACCGGTCATATTTCTCTTTTAAAGAATCATAATCCATCAGTCAGCACCCAGATCCGCCATCTTGACCATGGCCATAGCAAGCGGATTCCCATCTATAAAGGCTTCATAATATGCGTCATACCAGTAGCTATTGGAGTAATCCATAATATTGTTCCTGCCCACAACCTCAACAAGATAGAGGGTAAGCTTAACCTTTGCCCTGGTAGGATTTCCCACCATATCAAACATGGTATATTCGTTATTCACGGTTCGAAGACAGCCGTCATATCTCATATCGCCCCATTCAAAGCAGACCAGACGGCATTTTTCGTTACGCATTATGGCGATAAAAGCCTCGACTATCTGCTGTACGGAGGCGGTGTTGGCTCCCGTTACGGCTCCAACTAAAGCAGATGCTCCCATTTTTGCTCCCTGGGATGCGTAATCCGTAACGTTAAGGCTTAAGAGATCCTGTTTGAAAGCCGTAAGGTTCATGGTCTGGTCAAAGATGAGCTCCACGCTCATATCCAGATGCAGCTTCATGGAACCGTTACCTATACCCGGATTTCCGGTAGTGGTAAAGTTCGTCATCTGCACATCATCATCACCGGCATGTCCCGAGATATGTATCGAAGACGGATTAAACTGCACAGTAATGGATTTGTCATAATCCGTATTTCCCGAAGCCAGGCCCAGTTTATTCATAGCCGCCCCAAGGATCGCTCCGCCTATGCTGGGAGTATATGCCGCCAGATTGGAAACAGCTCCCAGCCCTTTTGTAGAACCGGCCAGAGCCTTGCCTTCCGTCTTATCCGGCTCTCCCGTAGCCAGAGGACGCTTATCCTTAAAACGTATTATCGCCTTGGCGACCTCACCCGTAACATTACTCGCCAGATTTTGTACAACACTTGCTGCACCCATTATAAGCCTCCGAAACAGAATTTATGAAAATACGGTATCGAGCACTTCATCCCAGTACTCCAGATCCGATTTAAAGGTCGCATTGTTATTGGACTGCTGTATCTGCATATTTACCATCGCCCTGATGGGATGTCCCAGTTTGTTGAACATGGTAAAGTTTGCATCCACGCTCAGCAGTTCCCCGTGGAAGAACATATTGTTCCAGACAAAGATAACCTGCCTGGTACGCTTGAGCATTAAAAGTGATATTATGCCTTCTACCTGGCGTCTTACGGAATAACCGTCACTAAGCCCTGTTGTTACAGCACTGACAACCTGGTCTGCCGTATTGGAAACACCGGAGGCGATACCATTCTCATGGGTTGCGTTACCAAATGCGTCATCCACATTTATATCTTCAAATATCAGCTGCACCGTCAGATAGGTTGAGGTCTGCTTGTCCGTAGCAACCAGGGAGTTATTGGTATCGTTACCCATGGCAGTGTATTTTTCCAGCGTACCGCCGACAGTCTGCATCTGCAGGGACATGGGATTATACTGTACTTCCATAGGCAAAAAACCGGCAGACATCATCAGTGCCTGCGTTTCCGTTTCCGAAAGCATATTCTCTACGCCCTCAGTGGTTATGGTTATTGTATCGACAGGCATCCCGGCCCTCTTGGCTATCTCCTTGCTCTTTTTCTTGCGTCTCTTTATCAGGTGTTTTAATGCATCAACTTCCTCACTGGTATTGGCTCCGGTGGAATCCTGCATCTCGCCGCCTATAACCCTGACATAGAGATAAGCCTTGGCCTTGGCCAGCTCCAGACCTTTTGCAGCCAGTCCTATGGCTGTTGCCGCCTCTGTCGCCGCAACTCTCTGTGCTGCTGTTTCAGCTGCACCTGCAAATCCTGTAGCTGCTTCACCTGCCATAAATTACAACCCCCTTCTTCTCTGCTCGTTCTTCAACTGTCTTTCTATCCTGCCGTAAACCCGTTCGGTGATCACATCCAGCTGGGCTCTCATGCTGTTGTTCACCACATTTATGATCTCTTCCTTATTCTGCTCTACGGTGCGGCTGTTAATGTTATTTACTACTGTTGTCTCTTCGCTCACGCGGTTCTGTGTATGCTGCTCTATACTGCGCTGCGTCTCCTCCATGCGGAGCATTTCCTGGCGCAGATCCTCTATCGTCTCCTCATCAACCGTAGTTTCCGTATTCTTATGTACAAAGGAGATGCTCTCTTCATCAAATATGTTATGAGGCGCCGCATCATTAAGCTGCCTTCTGGCCCAGCGGTTCACCACATGCTCAAGGAGCCGGCTCACCGTATCGTTCTGATGCCTTATCAGCACTTCGCGCTCACTGTGTTCTTCACGCTGTGTGATATAGCTTGAAAACTCACGCTCCGTTCTTTCATCTTCACGGTATATGTTTTCAAGAAGCTCTCTGGAAGCCTCCGTATCCTTTGCTGCTTCCGAAAGGGCTCTTGCATGTTCACGCACGCTGCCTGCCACGCTCTCTATGCTCACATCCCCTTCTTTTATCTCCGTCATATTAAATACCGGGAAGATATTCTGAAGGCTTAAGCTCTCATAAACCCTCTCCATGGCAGCTTCAGGTATATAGCTTGTACTGACGGGATAAGCTCCCGTAACCGGTCTGCTGTCCGAAGAAGCGGGATATGCGTAAGGTCCTGTATGAGAGCCTTCTGAAGCGGGAGTATATCCTTCACCCTGCGCTCCCTGCTCTGCACCGGCTTTTTCTTCAGCCTCCATTGCCTGTCTGATATCATATATCAGCAGTCCCAGATTATCCCTGGATATCTGTTCCGACATATAGAAACGCTGGGGCTCCCTGATGTATTCCCTTATAAGCTCATGCGCCCTCTGTTGCAGGGGATGGAGGAGCTTTTCGCTCTCCTGCCTTATGGTCTCAAGCCGCTGTGTCTCCCTCTCTTCGGAATGCAGAAACTGTTCTATCACCTGCTCCTGGTTTTCCAGAGCCATCGCAGCGGCTCTCTGGGTCATCTGCGTGGGAGTTTCCCCGCTCTGCTGCGGCGTATTGTTCTCTATTATATTTTTAAGGTTCTGCATATAGCGGCGGTTTCGCGCCACATTCTGCTGATAGGTCTGATAGAGCTCCTGCCTTATCAGAGCGCTGTTATCGATATTCTGCGTGCTTTCATCCACATCCCCTTCACGGGTGATATGTGTAAGCTCTGCGGGAGATCCGGGTGCGGGAGCCTGTATCTGTGCCCCTTCTATATTCGTAACGCTGCTTATATCAGCCCTTGACTCATGCTTTGACTCATCACGGTTTATCAGCGTGTCGCCGTCACGGCGGTTATTCTCACTGAAGAGTGTCTCATCACCCTCAGATACATTGCTTATATGGGTGATATCGGCAGACACAAAGCTGTCGCCCTCTATATCCGTACGGCTGCTGCTTATAAAACGCTGGTCGGTATATATGCGGTTCTCACTGTCATAGTACTGCGCAGTCTGCCTTAAGCTGTTATCAATGTTCTGTCTGAGCTCTAATAGCTGTTTTATAAAAGCCGTTTCGCTCTCGTAAGTATCGCCCTTTTCAATGTTTGCAACATACTGCTCATGCAGGTACTGCAGATATGCGGTATTCTGCTCCAGCCTGTAGAGCACATTATCCGCTGCCCCGTAATATGAGTCCTGGGTGGTCATCCAGTTACGGATATGATGGTCGATACGCTCATAGCTTATCTCATACAGATTATCTATAAGATTCATCAGCACGGCAGAGCTTACACGCTCGTTTATCTGTTCAAGGCTCATGCTGTTTATCTCTGTCTCATCGCCTTCATAGATATTATCATGGCGGTAGATCAGGGGCTGTACTTCCTGGCGTACCGTTTCCCTTAAGCGCGAAAGCAGCACTTCTTTTGCAAAACGCCCCTGCTCGCTGATACGGAATTCGGCATTGGAGATATTCCTGATGCTTTCTGTATTCTCATAATAATTCCGCATGATCTGGTAAATGGCTGCTGTCTTTAAACGGCGGTTTACGCTCTCGTGCAGATGCAGCACATTGGCATTAAGTATCTCTGTCTCGCTCTTAAATTCCGAACGCAGATCACCGGCATATTCCGATACCATATTGCGCAGCTCTTCGGTATTGTTCCAATACAGCTCCGTTGTATCGCTAAGCTGCTTTGTTTCCTGTGTCAGACGGCGCACTTCCTTCATGAACTTACGCTCATCCTTTATCCCCAGCTTATGCAGTACATTGCTTATATAAACTATATCCTGATAGGAAAGCTTTGCATCGGCACTGATGAGTATACGGTTTATCAGGTTATTGATGATACTTACCTTCTGTATCTGGGTATTTTCAATGTTCGCATTGCTTATCAGGCTGCTCATGCCGCCGCCCATCAGATATACTTCCGGGGGCTGGGTGGTAAGATGCAGCAGATCGGTCTCATCCAACTCACTCCCCATATAGGAGTAGTTACCTCTGATGCGCTCGCAGAAATTTTCACCGGACTGCAGCAGGTCGCTGCGTATGGTCAGTTTTATGGGCTCACGAAGCTTAAGCATGTCATATTACCCCATAAGAAAATCTGTTATGGACTGTTTAACATGCCTTACCGCTTTCTTTGCCATATCGGCCTGAGAAGGTTCCGCAGGTTTTGCCGGTACGCGGCTGGCATCACCCTGGCCGGCTTTGGTTGCGGGTTCCTTTTCATCAAAGTTCCATTTTCTGGGCTTTATCCCGGTATTGCCGTCCGTATGGTTATCCGTATTCTTTGCTCCATGTACGGCTTTCTGGGCAACATCAGCCTGCGTGGGTTCAGGCGTCTTCGGAGGCACACGGCTTGCATCGCCCCGGCCGGCTTTGGTGGCAGGTTCCTTTTCATCAAATTCCCATCTTCTGGGTTCTATACCGGTATTGCCTTCTGTTCCGTTATTGGTATTCTTTGAATGATGTGCAGCCTTTTTTTCCAGATCAGGCTTTGACAGCTCAGGCTCCTTAGGCGGAACGCGGCTGGCCACACCACCGCCATCCTTTGAGTACTCATTGGTGAATTCCCACTTCTTTGAGCCTTCGCTCATCTTGCCCTTATCAAGCTCGGTAACACCAAGCCCCGAAGTCTTTGCATCATCACCTTCACCTTCAGACACGGCATTCTGGCGGCTCCTGTTGCCGTCGCCATCCTTCTCCTTTTCGTTAAAGCCCCACTTCTTTGCCTTTTTGCCCAGATCCTCCTGAGACTCTTCTGTAATGCCTTCTGCCTTTTTAGCCGACTGGACTGCATTTCCGTCCTTGACATTCTTATCTTTTCCGAATGCCCATTTATGGCTGGCAGCTGCCATTTTATCCCTGGAAACCTCGGCTACGCCTATACCTCCGGTTATCGTACCGTTATCATCAGCAATGGCATTCTGGCGGCTGCGGTCTCCCTGGCCGTCCTTTGTGGCAGGCTCCTGCTCATCAAACCTCCACTTTCTGGGAGCGATACCCGTATTTCCGTCAGTTTTGTTATCGGTGTTCTTTGCACCTTTTGATTTTGCCGCACGCTCAACATAGGTCTCGACGGGATCTTCCTTGATGCCAAGACCTACGGTACTGCCGTCAGGCAGCGTAGTACGGGAAGTAACAAGATAATTCTGGGCATACTGTCCGCCCTTGCCGCCCTTGGTCTTTTCGTCAAAGGCCCACATCTTTGCGCCCTTCCTCATATCCGCAGCGCGTTTCTCATCGGTAGGATTATTAAGTTTGGCTGAACGTTTCCCGTTACCGGTGAATTCTTTTTTGTCCTTCGACCATTCATATTTAAAAGCAGCGGCAGCCATCTGATCCGCCGTAAGCTCTACGCTGCCGACCTTTTCATCTGCTGCTCCCGTACTCTTGGGAAGAACTTTCGCAGATCTTGTGGATACCGGTGCTTCCGATCCTTCCGGCGGCTTATAATTCGGGTTATTTTCTTGTCCGAAAAGGTATTTTCTCTGCTCGGGTCTTACTACTACCCTGTCCATTTTTTTAGTCTTTTCGTTATATACGTATTCGCCCATCTTGTTGTTAAGGGAATGCGTACCTTTACCTTCTGCCTTTTTCCCGTCGAATTCCCAGATCACAGCCTTTGATACAAGATCCTCCGCTTTGACTTTGTTGGCATCCGGTTCAAATCCGCGTACCGAATAACGCTTGGAACTTGCATCATTTATCCTCCATGCAGGATCAACGACATCTTCGCTGAGGGGCAGATTTGTGCAGAACATATGGTTATAACCGAAGGTTATGGTCTCTGTCAGCAGACCGCTCTTTTCGGCATCCAGACCGCCGTACTGCTTGCCCATTACAACTGCGCCTGTAAAGGTATAATAGCGTGCATAGGTAGTCGAACCGCCGGTATTGTTGCCGACAAACAAAAGCAGGGGGAGCAGAAGCTCCGTTCCGTTAGAGAGCGGATCGGCAAGGTTTATCTTATAATCCACATATCTTTCTATAACCAGCTTAAAAGGCTGTGAGATAGGCTTACGTTTAAGATATACATAATCGTTCATGCCGCCTTCCTGAATGGGTTCGTACTCATTCTCACGCGCAAAAGGCTGCACACTCTTTAAAGGTATCTCAAAAGCGCCATCGACCAGCAGCATGAAATTATAACTTGGAACCAGATAATGTTCACTTGATATAAGTTTAGCTGCTGCTTTAGCTACTGCCTTTCCACCTGTAAATTGTTCACTTGCCATAAGCTTACTCCGTTATCTTAAAAAGGTTTAAGTTCGGTTATCGACTTCTCTTTCTTTCTGTCTGAGGGATTAAGTGAGGCATTTATCGTACTTATCTCCTTGCACCACCTGCGCCTCTGCTGGTGATCCAGCCTGAGCACTTCATTTTCGCTCCAGTGGAAATAGTAGGATATGAACGCCATTTCCTTAAACAGCTCATCCTGGGGATAGAGCTTTATCCCTCCTGCGTAAAATTTAGAGGTATGTCATGCTCCTTTCCGCAATCGGGGCAGACAAAATGTATCGTGGGAGGCTCGATATCATTTATCCTCTGGTACATATCCTGAAGGAATGCCAGGTCTGCGGTAAATAATTTCTCAATGATATTGGGAGCGATGATGTTAACGCCTTCTATCTCCGTTATCACGGCTGCCAGCAGCACTATGGTCAGATATGAAGGGTTTGCCAGCACACGGGGATCCCGCTGTGCCTTCATCTCATCTCCCGCCGTTGCCAGGCGCATCTTGCCGTATTTATGTATCTCACCGTTGGTGTCTATATAGCCCTTGGGGAGTGTGAATTCAAATTCTGTTTCCATGTAGATTTCCTCCTCGTTCTTTATGATCTATGATATGTATCGTGTGAAGATCCTTCGTCGCTGCGCTCCTCAGGATGACACACGCGGAAAACCGCTCAGAACGGCACACACGGTGTATATCATAAAACACAAATCCCCCGCCCCGGTAAACCGGGGCAGGGTAAAAGTAGATCTTAGTTGGGTATTACCAGCTCTTCGTAAGCCAGTTCCACAGTCTCGATAGCGACATCAGATGTCTTTGCATCAAGTTCGGGCCCGGTATACTTAGCAACCCATGCATTGGTGAGCAGCCATACTCTGGTGCCCGTGATAGCGGTTGCAATCTGCTGGGGTGCACCACCGTTGATATCGATGAGCTCTATCTGCACATCGTTACGGGGCATTTCACCACGAACTTCGGAAACACATTCCTGGATCCAGGTCTTGAACGCGGAGTCCAGTGTATATCCGAAACGCAGGGTGATGTTACCATGCTTAACAAGTCCGGGGATCTTTACAGGCGCAAGTGAGTTCGCGTTGCCCTGACGGAACTCGATCACATCCACGGTGGCATCGATACCGGTAACCTGCGAAAATGCAGCGGTACCTTCAACATTTGCCACTTTGACAAGGAAGTTCATCTTAGTCAAGGGATATGATAAGCCTTTACTATTTGTATAGGGATCAGCCATATTCTATGTCTCCTTTTCTTTAATATTTTTTACTGCTGTCTAACTCAGCCTTCGCCGCCTTCGCCGCTGCCGCCGGTCTCAGATGTATGCTGGGTCAGGCGGAAGATCACGAACTCTGCAGGACGGCTGGGAGCGATTCCGATGTTGCAGATAAGTCTGCCGCTGCGGATATCGTCCAGTGTCATGGTGCTGGGTCCTATCTCAACAAAGTATGCCTCTCCGGGTGAACCGCCGGAAAGCATTCCCGTTCTCCACAGGCCATCCAGGAAGGATGTAATGGTAAGGGATACTCTTGACCACAGGGTGTTGTCATTGGGCTCAAATACAACCCAGTTAGTGGAAGCCTTGATGGATTCCATAACGTAGATGAACAGACGCCTGATGTTGACATACTTGAAGGAAGTATTGTGTGAAGCCGTTCTTGCGCCCCATACACGGATGCCCTCACCGGGGATCGCACGGATAAGGTTAACGCCTTCGGGATTCAGCACATCCTGCTCGTCCTTTGTATAATTGAACTTAAGGCCGGTGCAGAAGATAGGCTCATTAGCGGGTGCCTTATGTACGCCGCGGGCGATATCGGTACGTGAGTAAACGCCCATCACTGCGCCTGAAGGAGGCACGAAATCCGACTTGTTTGAACCTCTGTCAAATACCTGGATCCAGGGATGATACATAGCAGCATAGGTGCTGTCGATAAGGCTGCGGAAGTTAACCAGCTCGTCAGTCTTATATGATTCCTTGGGCATATCCAGTACTGCAAAACGGCTCTTCATATTCTCGCAGTGAGCAACAAGTGCTACTTCTACTTCGGGAATGGTAACGCCGGGTACAGCCATGATGCTTACGTTGTTGTTCTCAAGGAAGCTCTGGATACCTGTACGGCCTTCGGGACCGTCATCCTTACCGATGAAGGTTCCTGCATTAACCTTTGCGATGCTGCCGTCAAAGCCGCCTTCAAGAGTGAAGGAACCTTCGGTGATGCCCTTGCCAAGGATAGCTTCTACAGGATTGCCGATCTCCTTTGCAGGCTCAGCTGCCTCTGCACCCTTCTCGCCTTTTTCGGGCTTAACGGTAGCTTCCTTAACGGGCTTTGCATCTACGGTTACCAGCTTGCTGCCTGCAAGACGTGAGCCAACGTATGCGGGTGAAGAAATGTTAAGGGTCAGGTCAAAGAAATTCTCAACTTCCTCATTGTATCTTACCTGCATATCGAAGGTAACAAGACGGATAACGTTCTTGGGGATCATCTCCTTGTCAACGGGATCTGCCTTGAACTTGTTCTCGAAAGTGATCTGCTCGTCATAGATAACTGCGATACGGTTGTACTCGCCGTTGAACTCAACGATATCACCCTCTCTGAAGCCTTCAACGCTCTTTGCCTTGTAGCTGTTCTTACCGGTATTCTCCAGAAGCTGCATCTTCTTCTTCAGAACAGTCTTTAAGCTGATCTGGATGCGGTTGCCCCACTTGCCTTCGTTTGCAGCGGTAACTGTAAGGATCCCCATCTTCTTTGATGCAGAAGCTGCATCTTCGGGAGCCACACGTGATACATAGCAGCGTGTTCCTCCGTTTACGAAGAACTGCTCAACGGAATTTGCAAGATAGCGGTATTCTCCGTGGGTGTACTCACTCAGAAAACCACCGAACTGTTTCTGGAAATTCCTGAAATTGGTCACAAGCTGGGGAGCACCCTTGGTGGGGCCTTTTTCAGCAAGACCGATGAAACCGCCTGTGCTGGTGCCTACGCCTTCAACACTACGGGGGGCATTGTCATATTCTTCTACATATACCCCGGGACTAAAATACTCAGCCATAAAATGATTTTCTCCTTTCGTTTATTCTTTGTTTGACGGACAGTTGTTTAGCCTATTACGACCTTTGTCTGGCCCGGATTCGTGATACTTACCACGCCGGCATACATGCACATGCATTTACTGTCCTGGGTCACACAGGGTTTCCCCCCTACCAGAACGATTCCTCCTGTCCAGACCTGGGTGGCCGGGATGCAGGGCTGTGGTGTCAGAACACCCAACGCCGCGGCCGTGGCTGCCGCAACCTGCGGATTAGCCAGGCTCGTGCACATACCACACGATGAAATGTTGACCATGGGGGCTGCATCCGTGATGACCAGCATGGGCTTTCCTTCAGCCAGTACTGTCATATTATTGGTGGATGTCAGATTCCCCGGTGTGGTACCGAAGCTGCACATACACATTGCACCTGTTGTTACTGCCAGTGACATTTGCCTTCTCCTTTAATCCAGACTGACTCCCTCAGGCTCGTGGAAGTCGATCACTTTGTACCTGCTCTGTCCGTCAACGACATATTTGACCAGATACTTTAAGTTTTTCCCGTCGTCCCTTACCCTTAACAGGTAAGTCCCATCCTTTTCCACCTGACCGTAAACGATGCGGCATACCGGTGAATTTGCCGGGAACTCCTCCGATGGATTCTGCTTCACGCGGATCTTCCTGTCGGAAAGCTCCGTCTCCACTTCTATCGTCTCGAAGGTCTGTTTTTCTGCGTTGAGCAGAGCGTAACGGCTTTGGGTCATGTTCATGCGGCGGTTAGGCATAAATACCGTCATCGTCCGTCTTTTCAGATCAATATCCCTTATCGTCGTTACAGGTCGGCCGGGATGGACGGCCTCTACTGAAACAAGCCCGGTGAGGTTACCTTTGATGGTGATGAGTGCTTCCCCTCCGGATGAATTCTCTGACGGTATCAGGAATACATCAACTGCAGGAAGGATCTTATCCAGCTTCTCATAATCGATGTCGAGCTGCACCGGTTCAAATCCTTTAACGCTGATATGCATGAGACTGTTATCTCTGCCTGCGTTAAGGAAAACATAAGTGCCTTCGCCTCTGTACATCGCAGGGCATTTTTTCCCTTCTTTTTCGAAGCGGACTTCTCTCTCCTCCACCGTTCTGCCCGTGGTCGAATCATAAAGATTTACCAGCAGGTCAAGCGTATGTCGGATCACTCCTTCTTCCAAACGGTCTACCTCCTTTCCGGCGTGGAGTAATGCGGATCTTATTCTTTATCCGCATTCTCGCCTGCTACATGCAAACCAAACTGTGCATCCACAACACGAGGTGTGTTGATGAGCACTTCACTGGATACGTATACGGGCGCCGCCCTGTAGAAAAGCGAGATCTGATAAGGCTTGTTGATCGCACTCCACACACGCACCTTCTCTTCAAGGCTGATCTTTGCCTGGGTCAGCACTATCGGAGGCTCCTGGGTATCCAGCCAGTTCTGGAGCTGGTTGGGAAGTACGCTGTTGTTATCGGAAACTATCTGCGCGCACTTTCCGATGATCTTCTGGAAGTCCTGGTCTTTAAGACCTGCCTGACCTCCGGAATTTATAAACACCATATAGTATAAACTGTATGGCTTTGGTGGCCTTTGAAGCTGCAGCTTTCCTCTCCTGATGGTAGGAGGGGGAGCCACGGTATCATCTTCCTTGATGTCATAAAGATAGAGTCCAAGTATGTAGTCAACGTCCTGGCTCGCAGGGGATGATACCTCTATATTGTTCGGTGAAGGAATGGGCTCGGGACACATCTTGGTCCTCAACACATTCAGTATGTAATTGCTCACATCAGATATTATTGTATAATCAGCCAATTTAAACCTCTTTTCTACTGTCCGGGGTTATAATCCAGTTTACCCTGCTCAGCCAGCGTATTGAGTATCTCTGCCACTTCTTCAATGGTCTTTTCCATGCCAGGCGTTATAAGTATCGCCCAGTCGGTCGTCTGTATGTATACGCCGCCGCATCCTAAATACTTGAGTGCATCGCCCTCTGCAAGGTAACCGTATTTTGCGGAAGATCCGGGCCGTATATAGTTATCTGCCTGTTCAGCGGCATTTACACTAAGCTGTCCTTCATCACCGTTATTCTTGACCACCTTATTGGTTCCTATGGTGAAGCTGTAGCTTGCCGAACCCCGGTATAACTGGCTCATGGTCACGGTGCTGCCTCTTCGTACGTATCTGAAGCCGCTGGCTCTCCTGCATTTATCCATGGCCGCCAGGGATACATACTCCCTGCTCTTATCCGGCAGATACTGCTTGTATATGGCAGTATTCTTATTCTTTAAAAGTTCATCCAGCAGGTCCTTTGCATATTGAAGTAGCTCATCGTTACCACTGTTTTGTGCTGCCTCCGCAAGTGCTGCCACCAGTGCAGCCTGACCTTCGGGATCCAGACCGTCAAAGACCGGTCCAAGTGCAGCCTGTGCATCACCGCGGTCTATATTGCTGTAATCCTCGCCTTCACCCTTGTCTCCGCCGCTGTCACGTTCACCGGGGCCGTCTCCGTTTCCGGATCCTCCGCCTCCGCTGCCGCTGTCTCCGCCGGTATCTGACGAACCGGGATCTCCGGTTCCGCTTCCGCCGTTTCCTTCGGTCCCGCTGCCGCCTTCACCGCCGTTATTTCCGGATCCGTCACCGGCTGTGCTGCTTCCGATATCGGTCTGACCGGCATTGCCTCC
>CAMVRS010000099.1 GCA_947169935.1 uncultured Lachnospiraceae bacterium | reverse complement strand
ATCTGAAGAAGGTATATGAGGAGAGCGGAAGGGAATTTGTTAAAATAGATGACTTGAATGCTGCTTATGACGCTGATACAAAAGCGTGTATATATGAGGTGCGTTCGGTATATGACAAAACGCTGGGGGCAGGCGTATATAATCGAGCGGAGTATGAAAGGTCGATACAGGTCGGGGCTGCTCTGACGGATAAGAGGATACCGGAGTGTGAATTTAGCGACAATGAAGGGGAGAATATATCTGAATTAAACCGTCAGCTTTGTGAGGAAACGGCACTTTATTGGATCTGGAAGCATACTAAAGAAGATTATTTGGGGCTGGTGCATTACAGGCGGCATTTTTTACTGCCAACGGATTGGAAACAACGGATGGTAAAGAATGATATAGATGTTGTATTACCGATCCCGCTGTATGTGGGACCGTCTATTGCGGAAAACTATCGATTCCGGCATGTGGCAGAAGATTGGGATGTGCTGATGGATGTGCTGAAGAGCGGGGCGGATGAGACGGCTGACCGCGCAGAGGCAATATTTAGGGGAAATCTTTATTTCCCTTGTAATATATTTATAATGCGCCGGGAGGTGCTGCAGGAATATTGCAGCTGGCTTTTTCCTATTCTGTTTAAAGTGATGGAAAGGGTTGGAGAACACGTTGATGCATACCAGAATCGTTATCCGGCTTTTATGGCAGAACGTCTTTTGACCTTGTTTTTCGCGGTGCACAAAGACAGGTACAGTATAATTTACGCAGACAAAAACTTTCTGGGGTAAATACCCATTCATATCTTGTCTAATATTGGATATAGTAAATTATCTACTGAATCATGCCGATATAGTATTAATAAACATATCTTTTTGATCACGGTGGTATTATTATGAACATGTCTATCCAAAACAATATACTGGCTATGAATGCCAACCGTATGTTTAATATAACCGAGGGAAAGAAGGCGAAATCTACGGAGAAACTCTCTTCGGGATACCGCGTTAATCGCTCGGCGGATGATGCGGCGGGGCTGGCCATATCGGAAAAGATGCGCAGGCAGATCAGGGGACTCAACCAGACTGTCAGAAACATCAATGAAGGTATTGCGCTCTGTAACGTGGCTGATGGGGCTTTAAACGAGATCAGCGATATGCTCAACCGCGAGGAAGAGCTGCTGGTGCAGGCGGCAAATGACACAAATACCGAAACCGACCGCAGCTATATAGAGCAGGAGCTTAAGCAGCTGGCTAATGAGATGAACCGTACTTTCGGGACTGCCACATATAATGAGCGTCTGATCTTTAAGGGGAAAGACGTGATCCTTGATGATCCTGCGCCCACACATACCGTAACGCCTTATGACAATATAGTAACCGATCCTGTTGTGACCACTGTAAAAGAAACGATCATTACTTCGGTTACGGAGCCGGAGGATACTGTAGAAAACAGGCATAAGGTCGAAGCAGGAACGCGAAGAACCATACTGGATGAAGGACAGGAATTATATGATGTTGATGAGAAAGGACATGATATATATAAGAATTATTCCACATTGACCGTGGAATACGGACCGGAAGTAACTACGGATACAAAAGTAACTACCACTTATGAAAAGCTCCCGCCTGATCCTCTGGCAACCCAGCTTACATCACCCGGAGCTATGACAGGAGCAAGGGGATATATAAACGTAAAGAACGGCCTTGGCTGGCAGCTCTCATGCGCCATGTCGCAGTTGGGGGTTAAGATAGGAGATAACGTTAAATCATTAGATCTTTACGGTACAAACAGTATTTCGGTGACATCAGATATAAGCGCCGACGGAAAGGTAGCCAAACATACTTATGATATTGGTGACGGGCTGTTTTTGACCCAGAAGATAGAATTATCCGGAGATGATAAATACAAGATATCATATTCAATGGAAAACAGAGGCACGGAGGATAAAACGGCCTCTGCGAGACTGGCGTTTGACACAATGAATACATATGATAATACCGATAACCATTCTGCGATCGGTCAGTCGTCATATATGTTAAAAAGCAATATTGGGGAGATTAAGGTAAGTGCTGATGCCGATGAAACGGTTCTGGGAAATATTGATCAGCTGTACAATACCTGGGGACATCAGAAGGTAGTAGAAGGTAAGGTTGTTGGCCATAGCGGCTTTGGCGCATGGTGGAATGACAGAAGCATATCTGCAGGGGCTTCGGTTCAACTGGGCACGGTTGAATATGGTCCGATCAAGGTAGCAGACCAGTATAAACGTACTGTAACAACTGAAACGCAGGTAACGCGGGAATGGACAGGAACTGTAGAAGAAGATGTGCATTATCTTTCGCCGGAATATATAGATATTCAGACCGGTGTGGAAGCCGGGCAGCAATTACCCATAAGATTATGGGATCTGGATACGGAGAAACTGCGCTGCAGGGTTCCTAACGAGATATCGGCGTATCAGGCTGATGACTCTTTCCAGTTTGTTAAAAGAGCTGCAGCGCAGATAGCGGAGATACGTTCTTATTATGGCGCAAGTACCAACAGGTTGGAACACGCGGCAAAGAACAATAGTAATGCGGCGGAGAATACTACGGCAGCAGAGTCACAGATACGCGATACGGATATGGCATCAGAGATGCTGGAGTATTCAAATGCAAATGTGCTGCTTCAGGCAGGACAGAGCATGCTGGCGCAGGCAAACCAGAGCAGGCAGGGAATTTTATCTTTATTACAGTAGGGAGAGGATAAATGCAGGCGATAATTTTAGCCGCTGGAATGGGCAAACGTCTCAAGGAGCTTACTAAAAACAATACAAAGTGTATGGTCAAGGTAAACGGGGTAACCCTTATCGAACGTATGCTTAAGCAGATAGATAAGAAGAATCTTACAAGGATAGTTATTGTTGTAGGATATGAAGGGAAAAAGCTGATAGATTTTATCGGAACACTATCTGTAAAAACACCGGTCTGTTTTATAGAAAATCCCATTTATGACAAAACCAATAATATTTATTCGCTGGCGCTGGCAAAGGACTGGCTGGTAAAGGATGATACTCTGCTTTTTGAATCGGATCTGATCTTTGAAGATGAGGTCCTGGATATGCTGATAAACGATAAACGTGATACGCTTGCATTGGTTGATAAATATGAATCCTGGATGGACGGAACATGCCTTAAACTTGACGATCATGATAATATTATAGGATTTGCATCGGGAAAGAGATTCGACTTCAGCGAGGTAAAGGATTATTATAAAACAGTTAATCTGTACAAATTCAGCAGGATCTTTTCCATTACACATTATGTTCCTTTCCTTGAGGCGTATCAGGCAGCATTGGGAGAGAATGAGTATTATGAACAGGTGCTTAAAGTTATTGCAGCCCTGGATGATACTGTTATAAAAGCAAAGCGTCTGGATGGCCAGCGCTGGTATGAAATAGACGATATCCAGGATCTGGATATAGCAGAATCTTTGTTTGCACCGGACAAGGATGAAAGGGTGAGCCGGCTTCAGGGCAGATATGGCGGTTATTGGCGTTATCCCAAGCTTATAGATTTCTGCTATCTGGTCAATCCTTATTATCCTCCTCAGAAGATGAAGGATGAATTGCGTGCTAATTTCGATACATTGCTTACTGAATACCCCAGCGGTATGCGCGTTAACAGCCTGCTGGCTGCAAAGAATTTTAATATTCATCAGGAGAATATAATAATCGGTAATGGCGCAGCCGAACTTATAAAGAGCCTTATGGGACTGTTAACCGGCAGAACGGGATTTGTCCGTCCTACCTTTGAAGAATATCCCAATCGTTATAATGAAGCTGATTCTGTAAGCTTTTGCCCGGATAACAAAGATTTTACTTATACAGCAGATGATCTGATGGAATTCTTCGCGGATAAGGGGATAGATAATCTTGTTGTGGTTAATCCGGATAATCCCAGCGGCAACTATATACCTAAGACAGATATTTTAAGGCTTATAGATTGGGCTAAAGAGCGTGGTATAAAGCTGGTGGTAGATGAATCGTTTATTGACTTTGCGGATGAAGCAGACAGTACCATCATAGAGCAGGATATATTGGACAATAACCGGCATCTGTATATCATGAAAAGCATTTCGAAATCATACGGTGTTCCGGGACTTAGACTGGGAATCCTTGCGTCCGGGGATATAGAAACCATAAGCTTTATGAAAAAGGATGTAGCTATCTGGAATATTAATTCATTTGGGGAATTCTATATGCAGATAGCAGAAAAGTATAAGAAGGATTATATTGCGGGCTTAGAGCGGTTAAGGATAGAAAGAAAACGTTATCAGAATGAACTATCAAAGATAAACGGCATAAGAGTTATACCGTCACAGGCCAATTATGTGATGGTTGAATTAGAAAACGGGATCGATCCGAAGCAGCTTACGAAAACATTACTGATAAAGTATAATATTCTCATTAAGGAGCTTTCAGGCAAATTAAAAGGGAAAAAATATGTCAGATTAGCGGTCAGGAATTCGGAGGATAATGATAAGCTGATAATAGCATTGAAGGAAGAGCTGGATAATTAAAAGGGATTCGATCCGGAACATTGATATAGGAATGATGATAAATGAGTTATAGAAACCTTCGAGTTTTGTTTTATCGTGCAGGTACCTGCAACGAGCAGCGAGTATTAGAGAATTTAAAAAAAATAGTCAAGGAAGTCGTTGTTGTTATGCAGGAATGTAAAAACAACGATATAGATGCTGATCTGGCTAAAACGCTGTTCTTGTCTGTCCATATGAATAAGATCGATATGATCTTTTCTGTTGATTATTATCCTATTGTGGCAGAAGTGGCGAATACTGCCGGAATAGCCTATGTTTCATGGGTTTTGGATTCTCCCCATTATACATTGTATTCTACCACGTCTTATTATGACAGTTCTTATATATTTCATTTTGATCGTGAAGAGTGTCAGCGTCTGCAGGCTATGGGAAGAACAAAAGTATTTCATCGGCCTTTGGCCACGGATCCGGATTATTTTCAGAAGCAAATAGATTCATCTGCCAAGCAGAAAATGACTGATATTTCTTTCCTGGGATCATCTTATCAAAATGAGCATGATTATTTTGATAAGAGCAACGGACTTTCAGAATATGAATGCGGCTATTTTGAAGGGTTGATGAAAGCCCAGTCAGAACTGTATGGCGTTTCTGTGATGGGGCAGGCGCTACCTGAAGACTTGCAGCAGAGACTGTTAAAAGCATGTAAAATTCGATTGCCGGAGACTTATGACTTGCCAATGGAGCTGGTGGCAGTTAACATACTTGAAAAGAAGCTGTCTGTCAGGGAACGCAGGGATATCGTTAAGAGGTTATCAAGAACATATGGTATAACGCTGTATTCTGAATCTGAAGCTTTAAAAATGGAGGGGGTAACGTTCAGGGGATATGCAGATTATGAAACACAGATGCCTTGTGCTTTTGCATACAGCAGGATTAATATAAATCCTACCCTTAGGAGTATTCATTCCGGGATACCTTTGAGAGCGTTGGATATCATGGCATGTGGAGGTTTCCTGCTTAGTAATTATCAACCGGAGCTGGCTGAGTGGTTTGAAGATGGTAAGAGTGTAGCGATGTACGGAAGCATGGATGAGTTGGAAGAAAAGGCAGGCTATTATCTTAAGCACGAGGATGAAAGAAAAGAAGTGGCCCGGCGGGGATATAAAGTAATATGTGATCAATTTACATATGACAAAGCTTTAATTAGTATCCTTGAGAAAGTTGATGGAATTTGATCAGAGAGTCAGAAAGGATAAATGATATGAAAAGGATAATGATGTTTCGATGGCCGGAGAATATATGTAATGACCTTTTCGGAGCATTGAATGAGTTGATCCAACAGGAACTTATTGAAAGGAACATAGAATATACCGTTATAGATTGCAGAAAGCCTGAAGAACAGATTGTACGGGAGGTTCTTGAGGCGTTAAAAAAAGATGAATATGATGCGGCGTTGGGGTTTAATGTTCGTGGCATGTACCGGTTAAAGATGGAAAATGGTGATAATGCCTTTGATCATTACGGAGTCCCCTTTTTTAACTGGATAGTTGATCCGCCTATGGATCATTATGAGGGGTTGTTTTCGACATGCCGGGATTATCATGTTATATGCATTGATAAGAATCATGAAGGCTTTATAAAACGATACTTTCCGGATGTTAAGACAGTACATTTCCTGCCACTGGGAGGGCTTGGTACTGAAAAGAACACTATAGATCTGGATAAAAGAGATTATGATATTTCGTTATGCGCCGGTTTTATGAAAGAGACACCTAAAGATATGCTTGAACATATAAAAGGCTTTTCGGAACCGATGCGCAGTCTTACTTTGTTGATGATCGATACAATGATGTCTGACAGGAACCTGGATACAGAAGAAGCATTCTATATGGTCATGGAAGAGCAGGGATATGATATTGGAAACATGACGGTGGAGGAACTTCGGAATTACTACAGGATGGTGCATGGGGCGCATCTGTTTATGCGCTATTACGTAAGATATGAAATAGTAAAAAAACTGGCACAGTCACCGGTACATCTGCATCTTTTTGGCGATGGATGGCGTGAACATCTTGGGATGGAACGTCAATACAGCAGGACGGTATTTCATCCTTCGGTCTCGTTTAAAGAGACATCGGAAGTTTTTGCCAATTCAAAAATAGTTTTAAACATAATGCCATGGTTTAAAAACGGAACACACGATCGTATCGGAAGCGGAATGCTTCACAGAGCAGCTGTTTTGACGGATGGTAACAGGTATATTGAAGGCTTGCCGGGGAATATACTATATTTGTATGATCTGGATAAAGTGGCAGAACTTCCCGGTATGATCACGGATATCCTTGCAGATGGGCAGAAGCTTCAACAGACCGCAGATCGGGGATACCAATATGCCAGAAAGAATCTGTCGTGGAAAAGAGTTACGTCCCAATTGTTAGAGATTATAGATAAGGTGAAAAATGGATAGTATCAGATCAAAAATCTATATATCAGGGATCAACCGCCTTGCTTGTTTTGTGCAGGAGATGATTGATCCACAGTTATGTGTGATAATGGGATTTGTATCTACGGAAGAGGTTTTACCAAAAGAAAGCTATAGAGGATTTCCCTGCATTTCCCGTGACGATCTTTCTGGAAAAGATTACGATTACATTATTGACTGTGAAGGAGGGAAATATGATCATGATCCGCGCTGTATTGATCTGATAAATTGTTTGACGATCACTTGTATGAGGTTGAGCCCGGAGTATTATATACTACGTAAAAAAGCGCTTTATGATATGAAGACGGGAGGTGTTAATGGAATAATAACCGGGATATCCAGTATACAGAGGGGTATTATTGTTGAGGATCTGAAGTATAAAACAGTTTTATGTGCTGCACCGGGGCAGGACTTGTATTATGATTTTTATTCACTGGCAGATGCGATAGAACGAGAAGGTAAAAGCTTAAGATATGTGATTATGGGCATAGTACCATACTCGTTTAGGTATGATCTTTCATTGAGCAGTCAGAGTTTAAGAACGCTTATATACTATCATGAATTTAAAGACTGTCATCATGCTGCATTTAAAGATGACGATATTAAGAGAATGGAACGCGGCGAAGCTTTGATGGATGCCTGCTGTTATTCTGCATGGCGTGATGTTTTCTATGATCATTTGTTTGATGTTGATGATAGAAGAGTAAGAACAGAGTTCGTTTATGACGAACTTAATGATATAGAAAAAAATGACAGTATTGAACGGATGCGCAAGCTCGGTAATAAACCTTATCCGGAGACACTTAAAGAGAATAAGCTGATTTTTGAGAGCTATCTGAAACTGTGTAAAAAAGCCGGGCTGAGGGTAATAATACTTGTGCCGCCATTTTGTGCCTTTTTCAGAGAGTATTTTCCCAGGGAATATGTGGAGGAAATGCGCGATATAATTAGAAATGCTCAAATAGAAATGGGAGTTGAGGTAATGGATCTGTATGATGATCCTGATTTTGACCATGATGATCTATATGCAGATGTGGATCATTTAAATGTTAAGGGAGCTATTCGGGTAACGGATAGGATCAACAGCCTATTATGATCATAAAACATTGAGAGAAGAAATATGGAATACGATGTTTTAGTTGTAATAACAGCAAAAGATTTTCCGAGACTTTCCGGACTATATGACCGCCTGCTGGAGATGCTTGAATGCAGACGTGTGTATTTTGTCGGTAATAAAGAGGTGGGGAGGCTGGTTGAGGAAAGCGGCATTTCGGGCAAATGTGGCTGGATAGACGAAGACAGTATTATAGCTTTTGATGACGTTCATGAATTGATGAAGAAGCGCCTGGCTGATCTTCTTAATGGGCGGGATCTGCCCAGGGGCGTTACCGGCTGGTATTATCAGCAATTCCTGAAAATGCAGTATGCACGCATCTGTGAAGATACATACTATATGGTATGGGATGGTGATACTATTCCCTGCCGCAGGATCAATATGATACAGGAAGGGAGCGGTAAACCGTACTTTGACATGAAGACGGAGCTTCATGAAGGCTATTTTGAGACATTGTCAAAGATCGTCCCCGGGTTGAGGAAGGTTGTATCCAGATCTTTTATCTCCGAACATATGCTGATCGATACCGGCATTATGAAGGAGATGTTATCGGTGATCGAAGGGAATAATGATATAGACGGGAAGCGTTTCTGGGAGAAAATACTTAACGCAATCCCGGAAGATAAGATACAGGAATCTTATTTCAGTGAATTTGAGACTTACGGCAGCTTTTGTGCGGTAAGACATATGGAGGCATATGCGTTGAGAGAATGGCATTCATTCCGGCTGGGAGGAGAGTTTTTTGATCCGGAAACTATAACGGACAGGGATTTTAGCTGGCTGGGCAGGGATTTTGATGCTATTTCTTTCGAAAAAGGACATGTTATAAGAGAAGATCATAAGAATCTTTTTGATAATCCCCAGTATCAGGAGAAACTGAGTGCAAGACAGATGCTGGAGAGCATACAGGATCTGTTTAACGGCGGATATACAGAGGTGTGGGGGGATAAAAAATAATGAAATACAAGTGGGAGTTGTCATGATTTATGAATAATTCATTTGAACTGGTGGAAAAACTTGGCAAGGCGCTGGCTGTAGGGGCAATATCTCCACAGGATGTTCCGGTGGAGGATCTGAAGGCTTGTGTCAGACTGGAGCTGGAGACGAACCATATTGCCTATCTGCAGCCGCAATATGACAGTATTATAAAAACATTTGATGAATTGTGTGCCCTGATATCCGACGGAGAGACCGACAGAAGAAAAATGGAGCTCTTTTTTTCGGGGTTAAAGCTTAGTCTGCATACCATATCTGACCTGGCACTGTCACTGGCTAACAGGGATTATTGGGAGAAGATGCATGCAAAAGAGCTTCCTGATGAGGAAATAGAGGAGATAATAGATTATATAGACAGGAAAAAACAGATCAGACTGCTGAATTATGATTTTATTGATGAATATATGGGCGGGGAGTGTGATGTGATCTTTGATGCAGACTGCGGCATGCATTATGTTCTCCATAAAGGAAAACGTATGTATTTTCCGGCACGTATGGGCGCAGGGAGTGTAAAAGACTATTATAATACGATAATCGCCGAGCAGGATGAGCATTCGCCTCATTGCTATCTGAAGGAAGGGTACAATGTGGAGGAAGGCGATGTACTGGCAGACGTGGGTGGCGCAGAAGGCTATTATACACTGGATAATATAGATAAAGTGTCTAAAGCATATATCTTTGATGCGGATGCCGAATGGATCACAGCTTTGAAAAAAACATTTGAACCTTATAGTGATAAGGTTGAAATAATTCAGGGATATGTAGGGGCGGTGGATGACGGTAAGGATCATATTACGCTTGATACTATACTGAAGGGTAAAAAGATCGGCCATATCAAAATGGATATAGAAGGGTATGAGCGCGGGGCGCTGGAAGGTGCCAAAGGCTTGTTAGATGCAACTAACAAGCTGCATTGTGCTATCTGTGCATATCATTGTGAAGGGGATGAAGCTTGGATCAGGGCTTTTTTTGAGAAGCACGGCTATGAGACAGACTGTTCCGGTGGCTATATGTGTCCGGATTGGTGCAGCGACGGATTGCTTAAGGCTCAATTAAGAAGAGGGGTTGTTTTTGCGAGAAAAAAAGATTGTTCAAAAAGTTAAAATTTCCTCTAAAGTCTTGGGGCAATATGCCGATACATAATGCAAGAACACAAAATCATCAGTTTCATGTAAGGAGGAGGATGGCGATATGAGGATAGAAGCATATTCGCAGATCCAGAATTTGTACAATGTTTCCAGGCCGGCGGGTAAGACAAGCCCTGCAGCCGCACCGGATTTCAGGGATAAGCTGAATATATCAGGAGCGGGGAAGGATCTGCAGGTTGCGAAACAGGCAGTCGCATCGACGCCTGATGTCAGGGAAGACAGGATCGCTGAGCTCAAGTCCAGCTACCAGAATAATACCTATGATGTCAGCAGCAGTGACTTTGCCGATAAGATTCTGGAAAAATTTGCACAGGCTGCATTTTAAGCAGGAAATGAATTAATGGGACCATGGAGGTGCCTGTAGGGAAGTATAAGCCTTACAGGCACTTCTTTGTAGTAGGCGGGGAGAAGATCCTTCGCTTCGCTCAGGATGACATGGGCGAGGGGAGGTTAATGAGAAGAAGAGGGAGGCTACAATATGGCAAGTTTGATGGACAGTATTATTGACGTACTGGAGAAGGAAGATGCGGAGTATACGAAGCTGATAGCCCTTTCAGAGCAGAAGACGCCGGTTATCATCAAGGGGGATCTGGACCAGCTTAACAAGATAACCGAGGCTGAAACCGAGATAGTGGCGGTCATCCAGAAGCTGGAAAAAGAGCGCATCCAGGTTATGAAGGATATAGCCGAAGTGACCAATAAGAAAGCAGATGAGATAAAACTGGGCGATCTGATAAAGATGATGGAAAAGCGTCCGGAAGAGCAGTCCAGGCTGACAGCCCTTCATGATAAGCTTAAGATCACCATGAACAATATGAAGCAGGTCAATGAACAGAACAGGGAATTGCTGCAGAGCTCCCTGGAAATGGTTCAATTTGAGATGAATTTGCTCCAATCGCTAAAGACAGCGCCTGAAACTGCCGATTATAATAGTAGCGCATATGCCACAGGGACCATCATGGGGAGTGGCACAAAAAGGTTTGATGCTAAGCAGTAAGAAAGATTCTTCGGGGCTACGCCCCTCAGAATGACAAAAAGGGCTCAGTAAGTCAGGAGCAGGGTAAACGATTATGGGATTGTTCGGAAGCTTATATTTAGGAGTATCGGGATTGCAATCGGGGCAGGAAGCCCTTAACGTAGTGGCCCACAATGTGACCAATACGGACACAAAGGGCTATACCAGACAGCAGGTATCCCAGGGTACCAGGGCATATAACTTTTTATCAAAGAATAACGCCGGCGTATCCATGAAGCAGACCGGCCTGGGTGTTTATATCTCAGAAGTACGCCAGGTGAGGGACCGCTTTGTGGATGCTTCTTACCGCAATCAGGCGGGACGCCAGAGCTTTTATACTATCTCCAACAATGCAATAGAAGAGATACAGGATATCTTTGGTGAGATGGACGGTCCTACCTTTGAAGAAGCCATGGAAGATATGTGGTATGCGGTTTCCGAACTGGCAAAAGAGCCCTGCAGCGAAGTGAACCAGGCTATGGTCATGCAGTATGCCCAGTCCTTCGTTGAGGCGGCCCAGAACGTATACAAGGATATGAGTTCCTATCAGGACAAGCTCAATGAGCAGATCAAGGGCTGTGTTGATAAGATAAACAGTATAGGTAAGGATATATTCAAGCTAAATGAAAAGATCCGTGCCATCGCAACAGGCGGCATAGAGAATCCCAACGATCTTTATGACCAGCGCAATCTGGCTCTGGATGAGCTGGGGGCACTGGGAAATATCAGTTATACGGAAGATGCATACGGCAACATCCTGGTAAAGTTCGAAGGACATGACTTCGTTACCATGAACACCGTAAATGAGATGGGTTACCAGACAGAGGAAGACGAGCGTGTGGGCACGCCCGGCTTCTATAATGTATTCTGGAAAGACAGTGCTACCCCGGACCCCATGAGGGACGGAAGATATCTGCCCGATACCGTAAGAGATAACCCTCTTTCAAATGTCACGGCTACCGGCCAGGTGTTCAACTGGGATCTGCCTATTTCTTCCAAACTGGATACAGATGTAGGACAGCTTAAGGGCCTGCTCCTTGCAAGGGGAACGCATCGCGGTACCTACAGGGATCTGGCAGATGAGGAGACCTATGCAAAGGTATCGGATTCCGTAATGGTCAACCTGATGGCAGAATTTGACGGCCTGGTAAATAACTTTACCACCACCGTAAATGATGTGCTCAAGAATGTGACCATGACGCCGGATGAGCGTATAGAAGGTCTGATGCTGGATTTCCAGGACTATTACGCATACAATCCCACCGATCAGGATTATACCAAGCTTAAGCTTTATGATGATGCCTTTATAGATACCGTTAAGGGTATGCTGGAAGGCAAGGTGGTGGATGAAGCATTAAAGAAGAGCGTGCTGGATGCCCTGGATAACAAATTCTTCAATATAGATAAGAACTTCCGCTCCGATACTGAGGCTTATACCCAGTACAGTGAGCTTTATGAAAAAGTCAGCAATGCCCTTGACGGCCTGATGGGAAGGGATAATGCAAAGAACAAGACCCTGGGCTATATGAGGGATGAGACCGGCAAGCCGGTGCAGATATTTGAACGTATCAGTACGGATGAATGCAGACGTGATGAAAACGGTAATTATCTGAACCTTAAGGGTGAGGATCCCAATAATAACGGTACATGGTTTACCACCTCGAATCTGGTAGTATGCTCGGACCTGCTGCAGTATCCCACGCATCTGGGGTTCAGGCTTCCGGACGGATCGGAAGACCGTGCCAGCGCAGAAGCGTTCAGGGATGCATTTGCAAAGGAGTCTTATGTGCTTAATCCTACGCTCACAAATAAGACTTCACTTCGCAAGTATTATGCGAACTTTGTGGCGCAGATAGCCAATTCTGGAAATGTATAAAAGAACCTTAAAGATAATCAGGATCTGACTGTGGACGCCATAGAAGCAAACCGCCAGGGCGATATAGGCGTAGCTACGGATGAGGAACTTTCCAATATGATCAAGTTCCAGAACGCATATAACGCCAGCAGCAGATTCATCAATGTTATAGACGAGTGCATAGAGCACATCATCACCACTCTGGGTGCATGAAAGGAGTAAGCTATGTCATCTACTTTTATGGGACTTAATACAGCATATACCGGTCTGCAGGCTGCTAATGCGGCTCTTAATACCACGGCAAACAATATCGCCAATGTGGAGACCAAGGGCTACAGCCGCCAGAATGTGACCACCCAGGCTGCCGAAGCCATAAGAGCTTTTACGACCTATGGCTGTGTGGGCGCGGGCGTGGAGACACTGGCTATAGAGCGTATAAGAGACGGCTTCTATGACCAGAAATACTGGCAGAACCAGTCCAAGCTGGGCACCTATGAAGTGAAAGAATACTACATGAACTGCATAGAGGACTATTACAGGGATGACAAGACCGTAAAGGGCTTTACCACGATATTCAGTGAGTATTCCAACGCCCTGGAAGAACTGGCAAAGAACCCTAACGATACCAAGTACCGCCAGCAGATGATAGGTGAGGCGGGAAACTTGGCTACATATTTTAATGATATGTACACCAATATGCAGAAACTCCAGGACGATGTTAACCAGGAGATAAAGGTTAATGTAGACCGTATCAATTCCATCGCGGAGGAGCTGGCTTCGCTTAACAAGCAGATAAACGTTATAGAGATGAACTCCGGACGCATAGCTAATGAGTTGCGTGACCAGCGTGATCTGCTGGTAGATGAGCTTTCCGAGATAGTTGATGTGGAAGCGGAAGAGCAGGATGTGATAGACCTTAACAATACTGACAGAAATACCGGCGGCAGCAGATACATAGTCAAGATCTGCGGGCAGTCCCTGGTAGACGCTAATACCTATCATACCCTTACCTGTGTAACACGTGAGCCGGAGGTAAAGGTTAACCAGACAGATGTTACCGGCCTCTACGATATATATTTTACAGGATATGAAAGCGACTGGACTCCCGATGATTACCGCAAGAAAGGCGATGCGCTGAACATAAATTCCGAGCATTCCTACGGTAAGCTGGCAGGCCTGATCCAGATGCGTGACGGTAATAATAACGAGAATTTCAGCGGCCGTGTGACGGAGGTGAAGCACGGCGTACCGGTTACCGATGATAACGGCGATCCGGTGCTTGATGAGGATGGTATACAGAAGACTACCCGTACCGTGACCGTAGAGGTGAGCGCCGATTACCTTAAGGATCTTAATAAACTGAATCTTACCAGAGACGGAGGCATTCTTACGGTTTCCAGCCTGAATCTGTATTTCACCGATTGGAGTTATGAATATACCGAAGGCGGAAAGGCGCAGTTCACCTTTATGCTGGATGATGCAAGGAA
>CAMVRS010000098.1 GCA_947169935.1 uncultured Lachnospiraceae bacterium | reverse complement strand
CCGCACTCAGGTATATGTAAATGCCAAAAAGAATGATAGAGACCTCTTTTACAGAAGAGGATCTGAAAATAGAAAATACTTTAAGACCGCAATTCCTTAAAGACTATACAGGCCAGGAAAAGATAAAGACAAATCTGAAGATCTTTATCGAAGCGGCAAAAGGCAGAGGGGAATCTTTAGACCACGCCCTTTTCTATGGCCCTCCGGGACTGGGGAAGACCACGCTGGCAGGAGTTATCGCCAATGAGATGGGCGTTAATATCAAGATAACCAGCGGACCTGCTATAGAAAAGCCGGGCGATCTGGCTGCGGTGTTAAACAATCTTCAGGAAGGGGATGTGCTCTTTATAGACGAGATCCACCGCCTTCCCAGACAGGTTGAAGAAGTGCTGTATCCCGCAATGGAAGATTATGCTATTGATATAATGATAGGCAAAGGCAGCGGAGCCAAGTCCATCAGACTTGAACTTCCCAGGTTTACCCTTATCGGAGCTACTACACGCGCCGGCTTATTAACTGCTCCTTTGCGTGACCGCTTCGGCATAATCTCAAGGCTTGAGTTTTATACCACGGAAGAACTAACCCGTATCATAAAGAATTCAGCAAAGAAATTATCCGTATCCGTGGATGAAGAAGGCGCGCGTGAGATGGCGAGGCGCAGCCGCGGGACTCCGCGTCTGGCAAACAGGATGCTTAAGCGTGTCCGTGATTTTGCCCAGATACGTTCGGAAGACGGCGTCATTACCAAACAGGTAGCAGATGAAGCCCTGGATCTTCTGGAAGTGGATAAGCTGGGGCTTGATAATACCGACAGAAATATGCTGCTGACCATCATAGAGAATTTTAACGGCGGTCCTGTAGGCCTTGAAACTCTTGCGGCTTCACTTGGTGAGGACGCGGGCACCATAGAAGACGTCTACGAGCCTTATCTGTTACAGAACGGACTTATCAACCGCACGCCCCGCGGCAGGGTAGCGACAGAAGCCGCATACCTGCATTTTGGGATTGCGCTGCCGGAGAAGTAATCTTTTTATAAAATTTTTATGTAAACTATATTGAAATACACCGCTTTTATATATATAATGATTTTGTTCGTTTATTCAATGTGGGGGAGGGTCCTATGGCAGAGAAAAGAGTCATCAAGGTGCTTATCGCCGGTAAGGTGATGACTATGAGCGGCTACGAGAGCGAAGAATACATGCAGAAGGTAGCTGCTTATATCAACAGCAAGATCGAAGAATATGAGAAAACCGATGCATTCCGTCATGCTTCGTCGGATATAAGGCATCGTATGCTGGAACTGAATTTTGCCGACAGCTATTTCAAAGAAAAAGAGCATGCGGATGAACTCGAACAGCGCCTTAAGGATAAGATAAACGAACTCGATGAGATGAAGCATAATTACGTCAATTCACAGGTGATGGTTGACGACCAGAAGAAAGATGTGGGCAGTCTTGAGATCAAGCTGCGTGAAAGCGAAAAGAATGTCACCAGACTGCAGACCACACTTCAGGAAAGGGAAAAGACCATAGCGGATCTTCAGGCTGCATTGAAAGAAGCCGGCAGGGATCCCAGGACCATGGAGCCTGTTATCAGGAAAGAGCCCGAATATGTACAGACCAGCATAGAAGACCTGTTGGGCGTTAATAAAAACGAAGACAGAGATAATAAGAGCGAAGAAAAGAAGGAAGAAAAGCCGGAAGAGAAAAAGGATAATACGGAGATAACAAAGCAGCAGGAGGAAACAGCCCGAAGACTGCAGCAGCAGTCAGAAGCGTTCCGGTCAAACAGGAATGGAAAACGCAGAAGATAAAAGATCTAAAGAAATATACGGGCAGCCGGAAATACCGGCTGCCCTGTCTGTAACGGAGCTTTTAGCACCGGCAGGAGAACCGGATGCACTTTACGGTGCCTTTGCCGCAGGTGCTGACGCCGTTTATCTTGGGGCTGCGCGGTTTTCTGCCAGGGCTTATGCAAAGAACTTTACAACGCAGGAGCTTACAGCCGCGCTGGATCACGCCCATATCTTCGGAAAAAAGATCTATCTTGCATGCAACACCCTGATGCGTAACAGTGAATTTGATGAACTGTTTGAGCTGATGGATCCCTTATATGAACATGCTCTGGACGGTGCGATAGTTCAGGATATAGGGCTTTTAAGCCTTTTGAAAATACGATATCCTCTGCTGCCGCTGCATGGCAGTACGCAGATGAGCGTTAATTCCGTAAGCGGCGCCCTCTGGCTTAAGGAGCAGGGCGTATGCCGTCTGGTGCCGGGAAGGGAATTATCCATTAAGGAGATAAGGCAGATCAAACAGGCGGGCATAGAACTGGAATGTTTTGTCCATGGCGCCATGTGTTATTCGTATTCGGGTAAGTGCCTGTTAAGCTCTATGGCGGGAGGACGCAGCGGGAACCGCGGAAGATGCGCAGGACCGTGCCGCCAGCCGTATTATTACAATAAAAAGGATAAGGCCTATTATCTGAGCATGAAGGATATGATGGCCTTAAACAGCCTTCCGGAGCTTATAGAGGCGGGAGTTGATTCTTTTAAGATCGAAGGCCGGATGAAAGCCCCGGAATATGCTGCCGGTGTCAGCGCAATCTACCGTAAGTATATAGACCTTTATCTTTCAGGGAAGGCTTATAAGATCGATAAGGCAGACCTTAAGGCGCTTGAGGAACTCTATATGAGGAGCGAGCGCCAGGAAGGCTATCTGCATAAACATAACGGTGCGGATATGATAAGCCTTGATAATCCGGCGTACTCTAAGGTATCAGAGGAGCGTAAAGCCGCGATAAGGGCAGCATACATTGAAAAGCCGCTTAAAAAGCCGGTTTCGGCACAGATAAGCGTAAAAGCCGGAGAAGATACGACACTGACGCTAAGCTGTGATGATAAGAGCATCTGCATAAGCGGCGATAGGGCAGACAAAGCGCAAAAACGTCCTCTTTCGGATGGAGACATAAGAAAACAGCTTTTAAAGACCGGTGATACGGACTTTGAAGTTAAGGAAATAGATATCGTTAACGATGGCGCTTCTTTTATGCCTGTTTCGGCTCTTAACGCCCTGAGGCGTGATGCTTTTGACAAGCTTTATGATAAGCTGCTTGAGAAACGGACAGTGGCTGATAAGCGCATAGAGCATAAAGAAACGCAGGTAAACAGCAAAGCGCCGGATATCATCGTCGGTCTTAGTGGCAGTCCGAGTTTTGGAGAACTGGCGGAAAGGGAATATATTTCGGGTTTTATAACAGAGATCTTTCCTTTCCTGGACGATCCCGAAAGGTATTTAAGAGCAGCCGGGGCAAAGAAGCTTTATCTGCGCCTTCCGGATGTGATAAGGCAGGAAAAACTGCCTGTTATCAAAGAATGGTTTAAAGAAGCGGTAAAATATGATGTTACCGGCTTTTACTGTTCTTCGCTGGATGCGCTTATGCTTGCGGGACAGGAGGCGGGGGATAAAGAGATAAAGGCTGATGCGGGGCTTTATGTTTTTAATCCTTTTGCGGAAGAAGAGATCTTAAAGCATGCCGGCAGCTATACCATAAGCCATGAATTTTCGGCTGCCGATATCAGCGGTGCAATAAGAAGGGACGCCGCCGAATTGATAGTATATGGCAGGATACCCATCATGTACTCGGCCAACTGCGCCGTAAAAACCGATGGTGCCTGTGATATGAAGGCCGGCTGGCAGATCCTGTCGGATGAAAAGGGACACGATTTTCCTTTGAGACCGGTACATGAACTCTGTTATAATATCCTGTATAACTGTGTACCGTTATCTTTGCACAGGGAAGTGTACGGACTTTATAAAGACAAAGGCTTTAGTGCCTTAAGAATAGAATTTACGGATGAAAGCGAAGCGGTGAGGATTAAGATCGCGGATGCTTTCAATGACCTTATATGCGGCCGGAAGACAGATTTCCCACTCAGGGAAGGTGCGAGCAGCAGAGGTCATTATAAAAGAGGAGCAGAATAGGAAATGCCTTCACTTATACTTGAGTTATCTAAATATATTTTTATAATCCTGATGGCTTTTTACATAGGTCTTGCTTTTTTTGCACTGCGCAAAAAGGATAATGATTTCAGAAAAGCCATATATTATTTCCTGGAGATCATCACCCTTATCTTTTATGTTCTGGGTATGGCAAATTTGGTGATGAAGCCCTTGGACAGCGGTGATTATGATACCGTAAAAACCCTCGGCATACTGGCGGGCATGGAATTTGCATTGCTCATTTTCCTGCCTCTGATCATGAGGATCATATACAGGGATGTTAATAACCTGCTTCTGTGCCAGATGGAGATGCTGATGGCCATAGGCTTTATCATGCTGGCAAGGCTTAATCTTAAGCACGCAAGGCGGCAGTTTATAATAATTACCGTATCCTGTGCGATCTTTATCATCATTCCGGTGCTCATCAGGAAACTGGATTTTCTGCGCAGGCTTACCTGGGTATACGGCGGAATTGGCGTGGTCGGACTGGGTATAGTCCTTATCGCGGGTAATGTGGTAAACGGATCGAAGCTGAATTTTAATGTGTTCGGACTGATCTTCCAGCCTTCGGAAATGATCAAGCTGATGTTCGCATTCTTTATAGCCGGCCTTCTGTACAAGGCATCGGATTTTAAGAATATCCTGATATCTGCAGCTATGGCTGCGGTTCATGTGCTGATACTGGTAGCTTCAAAGGATCTGGGAAGCGCGCTGATATATTTCGTTATGTATGTGGCCATGGTCTATGTAGCTTCCGGTAAACACCGTTATCTGCTGGCCGGGATCATAGGCGGCCTTTTTGCTGCGGTGATAGCATATCTGATATTTTCACATGTCAAGCTCCGCGTGCAGATATGGCTCGATCCCTTTAAGGATCCCGATAACAAGGGTTATCAGCTCTGCCAGTCGCTATTCGGCATATCCACCGGCGGCTGGTTTGGAATGGGACTTGGGCATGGTGCTCCGGGCGTTATCCCCTTTGTAGAAGCGGACTTTATCTTTTCTGCGGTTGCGGAGGAACTGGGTGTGCTTTTCGGCATGCTGCTTATATTGCTGTGCCTGAGCATAGTGCTGGGCGGTCTGGTAATGTCTGTTAGGATCAAGGATCCTTTCTACCGCCTGGTGGCTGTGGGACTTTCCGTATGCTATGGCGTACAGGTTATTCTTACCATAGGCGGCGGTACGGGCTTTATACCTCTTACAGGCGTGACCCTGCCCCTGGTATCAAACGGAGGTACTTCGGCGCTCATAACCATCGTGCTCTTTGGCATACTGCAGGGCATTTATATGATACGTATGGATGAATTTGATGCCGATGAAGCTGAGCGTGAGGCCTATGACGAAAAACTTGAACGCTGGGAACGCAGAAAAGAAAAGCTGTATAACGACGGCTACAGCGAAGAACAGATAGAACGCAAGGAAGCTGCTTTCTTTGCCGAAGAAGACGAGCGCGATGAAGAGCGTGAACCCGAGATCCTCTTTAAGAAAAAGCAGGATAAGTGCATATTCGTAAACGGCCTCATGTATTCACTGATCTATCTGCTGATGTTCGCCAATATAGTGCGCTTTATCTTTGTCAAAGGCGATGAGGCAATGGTGAATTCCTACAACTCAAAGCGCATGACCATACTTGAACAGGACAACTTAAGGGGCGAGATCTATGCGGCAGACGGAACCGTACTGGCGTATACCGATCGTGATGATAACGGAAAGAATCTGCGGCATTATCCTTATGGCGAGCTATATGCGCATACCGTAGGCTTTGCAAGCAACGGCGGTCTGGGTATAGAGCGCGTGATGCAGAAATACCTTATCACTTCGGATGTTTCGCTGGCGGTCAAGATGAGCGACGATCTGAACCTTAAACCTCATGAGGGCAATAATGTATATACTACCCTGGAGCCTTCGCTTCAGCAGGTGGCTTTCGACGCCATAGGCAATAACCGCGGAGCTGTAGTGGTTACCGTGGCGGACACCGGCCGCATACTTGCCATGGTATCCAAGCCCGGTTTTGATCCCAATGAGATAGATGTTATCTGGGATGCGCTGCTTGAGGATGATGAGAGCGGTAAGATGGTGAACCGCGCCAGCCAGGGACAGTACCCTCCGGGATCCACTTTTAAGATCCTTACGGCTCTGGAATATATCAGGGAGAATCCTGATACTTATGAAGATTATGATTTTAACTGCAGCGGGCGTTTTACCAGTGATGAAGGCATAACCATACAGTGTTATCACGGCAGCGTGCATGGTGAGGTTAACCTTAAGGAATCCTTTGCCAAATCCTGTAATTCATCTTTCGCGAATATAGCGCTTAAGCTGGACCGCGGCAAATTCGCAAATACACTGCTGGATCTGGCATTTAATAAGGATATGGACCTGCAGCTGGATACAAACTTCAGCAAGATCAGCGTACACAGCAACCTGACCAATGAAAAGCTGATGCAGACAGCCATAGGACAGGCGGAGACGGTCATGAATCCCCTGCATCTTAATATGATAACACAGACCATTGCCAACGGCGGCGTTATGATGAAACCGTATATAATCGAAAAGGTTTCTTCTGCGGACGGCACCATACTGCAGCGTTTCAGCCCCGAAAAGTACGGCCCCACCATTGCGAAGGAAGAAGTGGATATCATGACGGATATGATGAAAGCCGTTGTGGATCATGGTACGGCCACCAGGCTTAAGGATCTGCCTTTTGCGGTAGCCGGTAAGACAGGATCTGCTGAATTCTCTAACAATAAGCAGCAGTCCCACGCCTGGTTTACGGGCTTTGCACCTGCCGATGATCCCAAGATAGTAGTGACTGTCATACTTGAGAATGCCGGCAGCGGCGGTGAGATGGCTGCACCGGTTGCGGGCAAGATCTTCTCCAGATATTTTACGGACCATGCAGGTGAATAAAGACAATATAAAAAATATCTTACATAGCATAGCCGTTAATGTGCCGGTGTTTTTGATCGTTACCGTCATATTGACGGCTCTTCTCGTGCTGTGCACTAAGATACCGCAGTCCGCCTTAAGGCCGCAGATGGAAGAGTCTGCGGAGTTCCTTAAGGAGAGCGAGCTGTTCGGCTATGCGCTGGATGACGTGGCCGGAAGCCGTATAGACCGTTATGCGGACAGCATACTATTAAATATAATCTGGAATTATGACAGTGAAGATCCGCTGGCATCTGTTATGAGCAGTTCATATTATTATACGCCCTATCAGAATGAGAATGATAATCTCTATGACGCGGTTTTTAAGGATAAAAAAGCTGATCAGCAATATCTGAGATACTGGCATGGATCGGCAGTATATCTGAGGCCTTTGCTGACTTTTTTAAATATTTCCGAAATATATCTTGCAAATTATATCATTTTCGTTGTATTATTACTGGTGGTCTTTTTTAGGCTCATAAAGCGTAAGCTTATCGCACCGGCCATCGGGCTGGGAGCGGGAGCCTTGATCACGGGCAGTTTTTTCGTACCATTATCACTTGAATATACATGGGTATTTTTGCTGGCATTAGTATTTTCGGCAATAATTCTTAAAACATCTTTCGGTGAAAAGAACAAAAAATACCTGACATTGTTCATGATAAGCGGTATGCTGACTTCCTACTTTGACTTTTTAACCTGCGAAACACTGACGCTGCTTATACCGCTTTTGATATTGCTTTATGTGCAGAAGCAGAAAAAGCCTGAAGGTTATTCACCTGTAAGGCTTACTTTCGGCTGCTGTATAAGCTGGGGAGCGGGCTATGTGCTTTTCTGGATATCCAAATGGATACTGGCATCGATCGTGCTTGGAGAAAGCGCACTGCCTTATGTATCGGAGCATGTAAGTGAGCGTCTTGGCTTGGAGGCAGGAGGCAGTATCGTATCGATGCTGGTTTCTGTATTGCCGCGGAATATCGCCTGTCTATTCCCTGTCGGTTACGGTTATGCCGGACTAATGGCGGGGATAGTGCTGATACTTGCGGTTTGTTATATAGCCTTTGTGTATCGCAAGCAGGATACGGATAAGAGATACATTGCGCTGCTTGCTGTTCTTGGGCTGCTGCCGTATTTAAGATATCTGGTGTTTTTAAACCATTCGTATCTGCATTTCTTTTTTACCTACAGGGCCCAGCTGGCCACCATAATTGCGCTGGTCCTGATATTAAATGAAACCGTAGACAAAGAACTGTTGCTGCGCAAAAAACAAAAACGCGGCAAACAAAAGAGATGACCATCCGAGGGGGGAGGAAAATTTCTATGGAACAGACACTAAAACAAAGGCGCAAGGGCTTTATAGCTATGCTGCTTGTATTTCTGATGGTTTTCGAAAGCCTGCCGATGGAGGTGCTGGCGACTGATTACAAACTTGGTAATGATGGTAATATAACTAGTGAAACTGAATTTATTCCAGGAACGGACACTGTTAGTTGGAATGGTGATTTATCTGTTGAATATTATTGGAACTTAGGTGATGGACTGGTAGCTATCAATGATATTAATAAGACTGTTACTAAAACAGATGGCGTTTCGCGACACACTATATCAACACATGCCGGTGTTGTAAAATGGACTGCAAATTCTATATTTGCTTCTGGAGGAGAACCGGCTAGTATTTCCTTTAAAGCTGTTCTTGCTAAATATAATGTTACATTTAATATGAACGGGCACGGTGGAGCTGCGCCTTCTGGCCAGGAAGTCGAATACATGCATAAAGCTGCCGCACCTTCTTCCCCGACAGACGCAAATTATACATTTGGCGGGTGGTATAAAACAGGCGCCTGCAATAGTGGGAACGAATGGGATTTTGATAATGACAGGGTAACAAGTGACACTGTTTTATATGCTAAATGGACTGCTAATAATTGTACTATAAGATTTATAAATGACGGTACTGTTATATCTTCTGCACAATATCCAAAAGGAACGTTGGCTTCGCAAATAGCTGTGCCGGCAGTAACGCCCACCAGAGCATCTACAGATCAATATGATTATTCTTTTTCAGGATGGTCGCCTGCTCTTGAAAATGTTACGAGAGATATGGATTATTATGCCCAGTATAATCAGACGTTAAGAACCTACACTGTAACCTGGAATAACGATGATGGTTCAGCTCTTGAAACGGATCAGAATGTTCCCTACGGTACAACACCCACCTATGACGGTGAAACACCCGCAAAGGCTGCTACGGTATCAGAGACCTTTACCTTTACAGGCTGGACGCCTGATGTCGGACCGATTACAGGAGATACTGTTTATACAGCAACATATGACTCGGCTGCTGCCGTATATACCATAACCTGGCTTGATGATGACGGCAAAACGATCGATACAACACGGGCGGCATATGGTGATCTGCCCACTCATACCGATCCTTCTAAGGCAGCCACTGCAGAATATACCTATACATTCAGCGGCTGGTCACCGGAAATAGTACCGGTTGCCGGGGATGCAACATATACGGCAACTTATTCGGCTGTAAAGAATAAATACACCATAACCTGGCTTAATGATGCAGGTGAAGAAATTGACAAAGAGGAATTGGAATATGGTGTAGTTCCTTCCCATGATGCCCCTGTAAAAGAATCAACAAAAGAATATACATATACTTTCGACGGGTGGGATCCCACGCCTGTTGCCGTAACTGGAGATGCAACCTATAAAGCAAAGTTTACGGAAAAACGCAACAAATATAAAGTCACCTGGCTGGATTATGATGGGACTATCCTGGGTACACAGAAGTACAGCTACGGAGCCACACCTACATTCGCAGATCCCAGCAGACCCGCGGATGATAAGTACGAATATGTTTTCACAGGATGGTCGCCGGCAATAAGACCTGTTACTTCAAACGCTACATATATTGCTCAGTATGACGCAAAGACACTTGTGGGAGCAGGTGATAAGGATCCTTCATCTGATTCCGACAACTCATCTTCACGTGTAAAGAATGTTGCCCAGCAGGTAAATACCAATAACGCATCGGGCACGCCTGTCAAATCGCCCCAGACCGGAGGAGAAAATCCGATGAGAACGGCAGCGATGGCAGTGCTTTTATTGAGCAGCACGGCAACAGCAGCTCTGATCATTCGCAGACGCCGCAGACAGAATACAAAATAAAACATTCAAACAATAGGGCAGCCACGTTTACGGGCTGCCTTATGTTTTATTAAAAATACAAGAGATTTTTTATTGCTTTTTAAGATATGCCTGTTATAAAATTGATTCAGATGTTTTTCTTATTTCTATCTTAAGGGGGTATTTTCATGGGAAACGGTGACAGTCAGTTTCAGATCAGCAATGCCGGTAAACTGAAAAAAATGGAGATCAGACAAAGCGACCGCGAATACAGGGAATTGTCTGATGCCCAGAAGGAGGCGACCAGGCAAAAGGGGACTTATGATTTCCAGCAGCAGCTGGATCAGACGCGTCTAAACTTTGAAGACAGAAGAAGCAAACATCAAAAGGATAAGAAGATTTCTTCAATAAGAGCGGCAATAAGACAAAAAATATCTACACGTGTTTATGAGAAATATGATCGTGTGATCCAATCGGATGAGACGGATGCTTCAAGAAAACTTGAGTTACACCATGCTCATGGAACCAAATTGATGGATGCCGGCAGTGATGTATTGGAGATAGATCTTGCCGGTTCCAGCTTTTCTCTTGCACGTAAGGAACATACAGGATTTCATGGGAAATGGGATATGTTCCATTCTACGGATGGGACGCTAAAAAGAGCATGGAGACTGGCTTCTTTTGCAGGAGATAAGAAAAAGGTGCTGCCGGTATGGTGGGAACTGAGAAAGCAACAGCTTAAAAATGCACGCGAACACCGTGAAAAAGTATATGGCAAGGAGAATAAGAAATGGTGGCAGCTTGGGTTTAAATACAGACTTAAACAGAAAACATCCTCTGAGACCCAAAGAACATCATCACGGTATACAATATCCGGTCCTCCTCTTATCGATATAGGAAGGTATCGAATTGAAGGCACGAAAAAACATGCTATAGCAATTGCACAATCCTATATCAATACACGTCTGGATAGAAACGGCAATCTGGCCGCGCCTATTACCATAAATATCCAGGGGCACAGCCGTGGCGCAGTCTCGGCCGGGATCACTGCCAATGAAGTTGCAAAGCTGCTGGAATCCGATCCCCAATATGCTAATTGCAAACATATGATAAAGATAAATGTTATACAAAGGGATCCTGTTCCGGGGATTGATTCAGAACACAAAGGGCATGACCATAAAAGGCTCGATCTCCGCGTTAAGGATCCTGCCACAGGCAAGATGATGAGAAATTCATATGTCAATGCTACCAGCCTTGTATCGTTTCATGCTGACAGGGGATCCACGACCTTTGATCCCCAGGAAGTACGCGGTCAGAGAAGAATAGTTTTAATGGGCGAAAAACATGGAGTTGGTCTTGATCAGGGTGACGGAACACAGACAGATATAACAGGAAAAACCAAATGGCATCAGACCGCCGGAATAGATGCCGCTACAATGAAGGCATACCGTGGATCGGGTTATTCGGAGCTGGGCGAGGGTGTATGGCTGCAGGATGAAGATAACGTATTAGTACGTGTTCGTTCATATGCGCAGGCTATGACTGTTCTTCGTTCCGTTACTGCACATGCAAAAGGTAACCAGAAAAACAGGCATCGTGTAATGGCCGAAATGGTAAAAAACTGGTTTATCGATAATGAGTTTGTAGATGATCAGATGAGAGACGAAGATTATCGCGAAGACGAAACTGACCGGGAACGGCTTGAGCTGGAAGCGTTTCGTTCAGGCGCGGGATCGGATGCTGATGCTCCGTTTTTCAACGAGATGTTTGAAACCAGGAATCATCTTAAACTGAGAATGATCATGCGCAGCAGTACAGATCAGGAATTTGCTGAATATAAAAGTGATATCCTCGATACCTATGATCAGCTTATAGAAGGATGCAAAAAATACATGTCAGATAAAGCTGTTGACGATCTGGAATCCAGACCTACGCTTGAAACCATATCCAGATTATTAAGTATTTATCGTGAGCAGAAAGCGATTTGGGAAAAAGCGACAATGGATCAGTATAGCGCTGCAAATTATCCGCCGATGGGCACATTTTTGGACTGGGCAAGATAGGAGGTTAGATTATGTGGATAGATATAGATGAAAAAGGATTAAAAAACTTTGAGCATTTAGTACCTTCGGATATTTTATATCGCATTGGTAAGGATGAGGATTATTTTGGCATCGGTTATACCCAGTCTTTGGATGTCCTGCCTGATTCGGTGATCATATTTAAAACCGACGCTGAAGAAGATGAGGACGGAGAAGCGATTCCCATTGTAGATATCAAATACTTCGCCGTTGCAGAAGACAAATGGCACAGAGGTTATTTCAGGGGACTTTTCACTGAGTTTTTAAAGGTAATTTCGGATAATGAGATAAGCGCTGTACGCGCTGATATTCCAATGGATCACAACTATAATGATGCCTGCCGTATTCTGGAAGATTTCGGCTTTGAATTTGCCTTGACGGATGTACCTGTTTTTATCGAAAGCCTGTCCAGATGCAGACGCGCCCCTTTAATGAATGCAGAGGAATCGGATAAAGACATTCGCAGCATTTCACGATATAGCGCGGGTGAGTTTAAGGAGTTGATATCATCACTTTACAAAGACGGAATAATAGCTGAGGAAGAAGATGTATCGTCAGATATAAATGATTATAATGCCGATGTAAGTATGATACGTATAGTGGATGGAGAGATAAAAGCTTTATCGCTGATCAATGGGCCTTATGGAGATATGCTGGATCTGTTATATGTTGGCGGAAAGGGTGAGTCGGAAGATGCTTATGCGGTTCTGCGGTGCAGCATGCGTGAGGCTGCCGCTAAATATGGCTGGGCAGCCCGTGTAAATGCGTCTATCGAATCCGAATTGGGATTAATGCTTGTAGCCGATATCTTTCCGGATGCACAACCTATCCCTGTACGAAGAGGCTATCTGCTGCCTGAAGTACCGGAAGAAACTTAAGTGAAAGTATTCACAAAAGTAAATAATTATGGTAAACTAAAACAAAATATTTTAAAGGGGGTTTACGCATGCAGGATTACAAAAAGATCGACTATTCAAAGAACAAAGACGTGGTGTTACGTTATGTACCCGGTCACTTCATCACGCCCAACAGCCATGTAAATTACTACATGGATCTGAGCGACATGAAGGCAAGACAGCGTGAGGCCAGGGCTACCGGCGAGGAGCTGGCAGAGCTTTATCTTGCATCCGACATAATCGACACCATACTCTGCTTAAACGGCATGGAAGTGGTAGGCAGTTATCTTGCCAATAAGCTTACCAAAGCCGGGATCCTTTCTGCCAATGCTCATAAGACCATGTACATTACAAGCCCCGAATACAATACAAGCGGCCAGATGATGTTCCGCGAGAATATCGTTCACATGGTAAAGGGCAAAAAGGTTCTGGTACTTATTGATGCAGCTACCACCGGCGGTACCTTAAAGAGCGCGCTGGGTACGCTTCAGTTCTATCAGGGCAGTGTTGTAGGCATAGCAGCTATATACTCTGTGGCACCTGCGATCGACGGTATCGAGATCCGTTCGCTTTATTCGCTCAGGGATCTGCCCGATTATGCGAGCTTCGCCGCCGAGAATTGCCCCATGTGCAAAGCCGGCAACGCGGTAGATGCTATATGTAACGGTTTCGGATATTCGACGTTATAATCTTAAGCGGTCAAATACAGAGTAAACGGCAAAAAGATCACCATTAATGTTATAGTAAAGTGATGATCAGCTGAAATTTAACAAAAAAACTAATATTAAGCTTGCTATAACCCGTATTTTTTGGTAAAATATCAAAAGATGCGGGTTATTTGAGTTTTGTGTTTGTGAATAATTCACAAAAAGCCGGCGCTAAATTTAAAAAATCGGAGGTTACGCTTTATGAACGTCTACACAACAGACAAGATCAGGAACGTGGTACTTTTAGGGCACAGCGGGGCCGGAAAGACTGCTCTGGCTGAATCGATGGCATATCTTGCCGGCCTTACATCACGTATGGGAAAGGCAGAAGATAAGAATACCATTTCCGATTACGGCAAGGAGGAGCAGAAGCGCCTTATCTCTATCTCCACATCCGTGATCCCCATGGAATGGGAGGGGGCAAAGATCAATATCCTTGACGCTCCCGGTATGTTTGACTTTGTAGGCGAGGCTGAAGAGGCTGCTGCTGCCGCAGATGCAGCCATCATAGTAGTATCCGGCAAGGCCGGCGTGGAAGTAGGTACGGAGCGCGCCTGGGATCTGTGCGAAAAGAACAAGCTTCCCAGAATGTTCTATGTTACCGATATGGATGTTGATAATGCATCCTTTAAGAATGTTGTTGATGCACTTACGGAAAAATACGGCAAGCAGATAGCTCCCCTTCACTTCCCCATCCGTGAGAATGAGAAGTTCGTGGGCTATGTAAATGTCATCAGCCAGAAGGCACAGAAGTGGCAGGGCAAGGAAGTTGTTGATATGGAAATGCCTGCTTACAGCAAGGAATATCTGGCAACCTATCATGATTCACTTATGGAAGCTGTTGCAGAGACCAGCGAAGATATGATGGACCGTTATTTTAACGGCGAGACCTTCTCTGAAGATGAGATCCGTGCAGCTCTCCGCAAGTCCGTTAACACCTGTG
>CAMVRS010000097.1 GCA_947169935.1 uncultured Lachnospiraceae bacterium | reverse complement strand
TTCGCCTCGCTTTATCAAAGTCAAATCTATCATTCCTTGATAATATCTTGACCGTTTGGGTAGATTATTTGTTTCTGTAGCCTGCATCTCACAGTTATATATCGTATTATTATCATCTTCTACGTATACATCCAGTCTGATGCCTCTTGACTGATAATCATTTTCTATGGTTTTTTGTTCTTCAAGGTACTTAACATCCTTAATCTTTATTCCAAGGATTGTTTCAAGGAGCTTTCTGCAGAGCTCCTTATCCATCATTACCTTGTAGAACATGTAATCATCAGAAAATGTTAATTCATCGTATGGTTTAATTCTCATACTCTTCTCCTTCCTAATATATATTATCTATATAAACAGGGAAGGAGTGTCCGCTTCCATACCCTGATAATCTTTTTGTCTCAGGGTATGTCCCTAATATTAAATTTTATGCTTCTATCGTTAGTTTAAAACAATATATATAATATAGCTGTTTGCAATCATCGATAAAAATAAATCACCATTATTATAACGCTATAAAACATTTATCGCAATCTTTATCAGGCCATGACCATATAGCTCTCCAGATCTGTAGGGTATTTGTAGTCCATTATCCCTATGTCTTTACCGTTTATGACAAGTCCGTGCCCGGGAGGGGCGTTTCTTATATGTTTCAGTGCCTCATCAGGGATATTGAACCTTTCCTTGTAAAACTGCATATTCCTGTCGTCGCAGCTAAGAATAGTCATATGGGACAGCCCATCAAATAGGAATCTCCCATAAAGAGGAGGCTTATCCCATGTGTCTATGATATTATCCAGATATATGTCCCTTATATGGACTATGGTGTTTGACATCTTTGCCCCGCAGATAAATGCAATATAAGGCGCTATTTTATCATGAAAATCGCCGATGCGGAAATCTAAATCATTTATGAATATCCATATGGGCTTGCCTGCCGTATAATCGTAATCCGGATCACACAGATCCCCTGCTATGGAAGCAAAAGTACGCATAGCCAGGCCTGCTTTTGAAATATCCTGGGTATCCGGATTCATAATATAGTGCAGAACCTGGAAATCTTTAGGTATCGGATCTATTTTGCCTAATCCTACATATATTGGTTCTATACCTATGTTCTCCAGCATACGCTTATATTCGCATTCGTCGTCGATGATAATAACTCTGTCGCCCCCAAGAATGGCCTGCAGGAGCATACCTTTAGCCACAAACAGGGTCCCGGACCCTGGTACGCCTGTCAGATATCCTATCCCGCGGTCTTCCCTCAGGCTCTCATACTGCCGCAGATATGCACGGGGGATGTTATCCTGCATTTCTTTTAATAGTTCCTGTCTGTTCATATTCTCTACCTCTTTCTGATGTATAACCGGGTTCTTTACATATCCTATTATAATACTTTAGTCTGCCATCCTGAACTCAAATTCATCATTCTGGTTTATCTTTAAGCTGATCGTCTTTACATATTTGTCATAGAAAGGCTGCATATCGCTCCTTGAGGCTTCTATCCAGGCTTTTCTGTATATATCTTCGGTCAAATCCCAGGCATTTCTTCCTATTATATCGGGCAGGGACTCCGAAAGTATCTTCTTAAGAACTACGGTCTGTAGCTTCTGGGAGTTCCCGGTAAAGAAATCATCTAAAGAGCAGTGGAATATCTGTTTTCCGTCCAGAGCTTCCTTAATAGAACGGCTGCACTTCTCATACTCATACATGACAAGGAAGTCTGCCTTATCCAGAGCCTCTATGACACCCCAGAAGTCTGAATCCGATGAGCAGAGGATAAATGAGTCAATACCCTCCTCGTAATGAGCCTTGCAGATGCCGGCGGTCATGCGGATATCAACCAGAGATTTGCCATCCAGAACACGGCTCACTTCTATATGCTCCACGTTTATATGCGTCGTACAGCTGATGTAATCCCATGCGCGTGTGGTGTGTGCATCGTCATACAAAACTATGCGGTTGATCTTGCTTATCTGATCGCTGTCAAGATTGCATAAAGCACCATAGAGCTTGTATGGATCACAATTTTCGCAGTCAACTACGATAATAACCGATTGCGCATCATTTACAAAGTCATATATGCTCTTTTTCGTGCTCTCCGTGGCATCATGGTACTTTGACGAATCAGTAAACTCCTCCCCATGAATCGAATACAGGAAGCGCAGGAATTTACCGTCTGCCATGAGGATATTTCCGACATTTCCGACCGATTCCGGGTTCCAGTGGATATAGAACTGGAATGGATACATATAGCGGTTAGCCTGGTATTTGGTGAATTCGCTGATCTGAACTTCATGTTTCTCATAGCCCTTCATGACGAACAGATCTCTTATATAGCTGAAATTAACCCAATCCGGGAACAAGCATTTGCAATTATCTATATTCTTATCTATAAGGCGGTTTATATGTACAACGTGATCTTCTGCGTCCTTGTTTGCTAATACTACATCTACGCCCAGAGATTTTAATTCAGCAATCTCATCAGCGTCGAACCACTCCATCTTATCCAAAGGGATGAGTTCCCGCCGGGCATTTGCGATCTTCTTGAATTTCTGCATGAAGGTAGTTCTCATCTTGCATAGAAAACGTATGATTTTAGCGGAGTCATTATTCTTAAGTTTGTTAACTAAATCCAGATAATCAGCGTAATATGTTTCGTAAATCTCATCTTTTTGTCCCAAAAGATAGGAAACAGTGACGACAATGTCTTTTTTCTCTACTATTTTATAATCATTCTGTAAATCAATACTATCCATAGGCGCTCCTTTCTGATAAGTATTTTGTTTCCTGCGGGTGATAATTTCATATATTGCTATATAATTATATATATAATATATGACTTTATGCGAAAAATTATTTTATTATGTGGATAAATGGAGATTTTAAAATAATGATTTATGATGTTAAGAAATAATATTTGTGCTAAAAAAATATCCCCTACATATAAGTAGGGGATAAATGATGCATTCTATTCAACCCGGTTTTTGGGCAAAAATCTCTGACCGTATTTACTTAGCCCTGTAACAACGCTGCCATTGTGCTCTACCCTTGATTCTAACGCCGCAAAATTCATGTAGAACTCAATAGTAGGTGCTTCAATACCTGATGAAATATTATAATCCTTGTCTGCTTCCCAATTCTTTGTGTCGTTTACATATCTATCATAAAAAGGATATATGTCGAATTCCGCAAGTTTTTCATCTATCTTTCCAAATAGATAGGTCGGCAGGGTATCGTTTGAATAAGCTTCCTGTATTTTAGCGTCATCCGATAAAGTGTCTGACGCATTAAAAAATATGTTCAGAAATTTGGAATTATTTGAGTCAATACCGCTGAATCCTAATGCGTCATACCCTGCAGAAAACCCATCTCCGGTATATCCGTAAACGTAATGATGCAGGTAATCCATTCCGTATAAGTTATTTAATGCTAATGAACTGCCCTGATCTACATATGCGCAATATACATTAAATGCATCTTTTAACGACGTATTTTCGGCAAAGCATAAGATATCATTTTCTTTGAACTCTATCTCGTAGGTTATCCCCGAAAAATCTTTCGCGCATCCCTCAACAAGGCCATAGATGTATGCATGCATGGTCTGCTTGCTGCCATCTATTATCCTGTCATATACCGGATCCAATAATACATAGTTATCGCCAAAATTATATTTTAAGGAAGGGTATATACCGGACAAAATGCCATTCTCATAGTAAATATAAGTACAGCTCTCCGGGTTTTCATCAGTTAACGACCAATCACTATGGTTGTTTGCAGCATATTGTACTGCCCTGTCTTTATTTTCCGGAGTATTAAAAGACGATAAGGAATTTACCTTTGCGTTTTCTTCGGGTCCTTCAAGGCTTATATACGGATTGGTTAAAGAAATTATATCTATACCATATGTATCGTGGATCCTCTGGTAATCCGATGTTGTATAGACATAATTTTCGGTTTTGTTGGGCTCTCCAGGTCCCGGCGCATCTTCAAGCCTGGCTATAAAGCCTGCTTCTGTAACCTGCCCTCCGGGTGCAGGGGCACTACCTTCTGTAGGTGTAGGATCTGTTACTCCCGGTTCCGGTGGATTTTCCGGATTACAACCGGTTAACAGCATTCCTACTACAGCAATCGCTATTGTTCCTGTAAGCAACTTTTTCAAAAACATTTATCTTTCCTCCCTCAGATAAGCGACATTTCATTTATTTATATAGTTAAAATGTCATGTCGTATTCTTTTACCATTCCTGTCTGTTTTTCAGATATTTCGCCATCTTTTTCAACTTCGATAAGCAAATCTATCTCCTGATCGCTAACCACATGAATTGTATTTCCTTGAATTTCGACTGTGATATTTGTCGGAGCTGTTGCATTCCCACTCAGGTAAAGCTTCTCATAGCCCATTTTTTCTATGTTTTCATCCTTAAATGGATAAATCAATAGTTCGAATTCGCCTTCCTGCCCTGTTATCTCGATCAGCTCCTCATGCTTAATTTTGATCGTCGCTGCTCTATCGGTTTTTGCTGAGAGCAGGCCGTCATAATAATTGATTAAAAATTCTGCCATGTTCCCATCAGCTTCTTCGTCTGTTTTAATTGTAAAGAATTTTGATTCCAGCATTTCACCGAAAATATCATATGTTGTACAGTATGAATCGCCAAAATCGGAACTTACTTGTATCCGGCTCACAACATTACCGCTAACTTCAAAATCTACGGGCATTTCTCCATTGACCATACTTGCATGTAAAACATCTTCTTCTGACTGTCCGTCGGCAGTAGATGCCATGGCGATAGTTGCGTCCTTGCTTGCATCATTTATGGTAAAGATCGCATGTGTTATGCCCTGGGCATCTGTATCTTCTATTTCTTCCGAATCATCTTCCTGGTCTGACGCATCATCTCCCGTGAGTTCCTGCATCTCCAGCTGCTTGAGGTAAAGCTCTTCATATTCCGGGTCTTCGGGATAAACATATCTGTATTCAGGCTCAGGTATATGATTATACTTTACTATTACTTCGTATAACCCTTTACGCATGCTATTGTCGTTACCTGTATAGAAACTGAATTCTATATCTGCTACATCAAAGGAGTATGTTAAGAATACATATTCTTCTGACTCTTCGCGGATATTGTCTTCACCGTATGCCTTTTCAACCTTTGCGGGCGTTGCTCCCCATGAAAGCCCCTTCCAGCTAAACTGAGGTATATTGCTATCGGGTTCAGCGTAACTTATATCTATATCATAGCCGACAACCTTCTTTTCGAGTCCCTCTGTTTTTCCACAATAGTTTTCATCATAAAGGTAGAGGTAAGTATCCGGGTAAAATTCGTTAAACATGGGCATGAATTCATATTCTTCCTCGTTACCGGCTACTTCCCAGCCGTCATCAAGGAAGGTGTTGAGGTTCATATCCATATAATCTGTATGTCCGTACTCTCCAAGTGTGCCAAGGGCAGGAAAATCCGTATCGCTCCAGTCGTCCTTCCACTTATAAACACGTACCGGTATAGGATCCGGTTCGGGTTCGGGATCCGGATCTATGAGGCTTACGATCTCACCCTTGCCGAATGTTTCATTATATGTATCGTATGTATAGGTAGTTGATGTTACTTCTGCAGGTATTTTTACAATCTCATAAGGATTGTTTGTTACCTCAAAATATCCGCTTTTGACCTGCAGGGTTAAACCGTCCAGCATAGATGCTGTTCCTTCGGGCATATTTGCACCGATAACGCGAAGCAGTCCATCCATGTCGATATCTGAATAATCCAACTTCGAATATACAAGCTTATGTTCTTCGGCGCCTATATAGTAGGTATACTTAATATTGATGAGCTGACACACCTGTCCGACAACCGTTCGTATTTTCTCAGCATCCGCAATAGCTTCTCCATTAGGCTTAACCGCGGTAGCCTTCTTTACGATCCATTCCATTACTTCCGGATCGCCAAGGCTTAAATCCATATTAAAGGCGTATACTTCACGTTCGCCGAACATTATAGGCTTCTTTTCTCTGGTAGAATGAGCAAGAAGCACCTTCTGCAGAAATGCTATATCCTCTTCTTTAGTTGCCTGCTGTGAGGAATCGATGTTCTGTGAGACTACGCTATACAGATCTGTAAGACTATTCTCAGATACGGTCCATGTATTCTGTCTGCCATCAAATAATCCCTGGTTAAAAAATACCTTTGCTGTAGATGAATCGGTTCTTATATATGTCTGGATAGGTGCTTTTTTCTCAATAAATCCCGTGAACATTGAAACTATCTCGGGCAGGCGGACAGAAACATTGCTATTTATATAAGTATTTATCCCATTTTCACTGGGAGTGCTCTTTATAGCTGCATTTATACTGACTCCGGTATCACCTTCGAAAATGGCATTCCCCTGCGTATAGCTGAAAGAAATCATCGTTTCTGTATTGATAATACTGTTTACAGAGGTAGATGAAAGACCATTTATAATCTCCTGGGGAGATGTCCCGGTGAAAGCATCTGCAGAAAATGCTTCTGCGATCAGTTCCTCCGTTTTAGGTTGCCCACAGCCGGTTAAAGCAAATGCCATTACCAGGCTCATGAATATTATAGCGCTTACTTTTTTCATAATTTTCCTCCCTGCTGTTCTTAAAAATATCCCACCGTACATGCAGTGGGATATATATTTTACAGATATCCTGTTAGTTCCGGATTTAGCTTGTTAACTTTTTGTCTGGGCTTATCTTTCGGGTCGTTTATCCGCCTATGAGGCACCTTGACATTATATAATTTATTATAAGCTCCGATAACATGTCTTTCTTCTTTTACTATCTTGTCATAATCAATACGGAATTCATTTTCGGATATATATTTCCGCTTCGTAGGAGCTAAAACATTGTTTACGAATGCCGTTTCAAGGAATTCTTCAAGCTTCATTCCGTATGGCTTCCATACCGCAAAAAGAAGTGGTATCGCCACGGCAGCCATCATGCCGAATGTTTCGAATTTTTTACTTACGCCTATCATTTCAAATAGTGCTCTCACTCCAAAGGCGGCTACGGCAGCTATCGCTACGCATATGGCCTGCCTGGGAGTGACTATTCCTGCCAATTTCGCCTCATATTTGGTTATGTCTTTGGGTATTTCAATCTCAATCATTTTCTCTCTCCTTTTTAAGCACCTATTACTGATTTAGCCAATTCTTCTGTTTTAGGGAACAAACCTATTACGGTTAAAGCTACGCCTAAAGCAGGTAAGCAATCAAAAAACCCGATTGTACCATCGGCAACTAATTTTGTTAAACTCGCTGATGCGGCGCCTGCAACAGCCCCGGTGTAACATGAGACCAAAACTTTTTCTGCAATAAATCCGATTCCTAATATTAACGCGCCTTGCAGAGCTATAGCCAATACTGTTCGACAATATCTCATGGATGTTGAATGGGAATCTCCGGTTACGTCAGATAATGCAATAGGAGCAAAAGCAACTAATAATTCCAGCTTTATGCGTCTTCCGAAGCATGTAAGCCAACAAACAAGCTGACATGCGATTCCTGCTAACCACAGAACGAAAAGAGGAAGCAATGCATTTATTATATTAAACAAACTTACTTTTACGTCACCGGCTCCATTCATAGTAGTATTTACCGCCCAAGTATTTGCCAGATCATTAGCTATTGATTCGCCTATCGATAGCATTTTTTGCATGATTTCAAAACCTTTATCATTTATTAGCCAAACCGGTAATATGAGACGTATCATATGAATCGCTATCTGTTCAACTGTAAACTGATCGCGAACAGAGATACCTACAAGCATAATCATCCAGAACAATACTGATAATGCAATTCCTACAGGCTTCATGGCATTATATAAAGCTTCTATGCCGTCTGCACTGAGTTCGCCAGAAACAGCCAGGCGTTGTTGGATTTCAGTTGTCGTTCCGCCACAAAACATAGTGTTATCTATTCCCAAGCTTGAAAGATCAAAATCCATAAAAGCGATACGTATACCTAAAAAAGCTATAATAGCTAATGCGATTACCCATACTGCTTTATTCTCTTTTATGCTTTTTGCATATCTCTTAGCTATATTCTTAGGATTTATCGTGTCTATCCATGAGCTAAGAATATTTGCGGGTAAGCAAATGATATCCTTAGCTGTTATTCTTTTTTTTGCTTTTTGTGCGGATAAACTTGCCATATTGATAGCCTCCATAATCTTTGATTATCTGCTCACATATATAATATATATGATTTTTTAAAAAATAACCTTTATCTGTAACAATATTATTGTTGGATACCGATCAATATGACCGGTATCCGTTCAATTCCTTAATTACGCTAATGTGTCTGGCCCCAGCGTTCGTATTCCTTTTGCTGGCCATCGTTATCATTATATAAGTAAGTGTTTCTTCCGGGTGCGGCCTGGTCCCATGCGCCGTTACCTGTTCTCTTTAATTCTTTAGCGTTTGCCGGATCTATAAACGTTATTGAAGGATCACTATCTATTGCATCTGGTCTAAAAGGTGCATATTTATAACATTTAGGTCTATAACCATTCCAGTCAGATATCGATATCTTTTCAAGATATACCATACCGTATTTATTGATTACATATTCATCGGGGGGTTTATTCACTGAATATGTATATTTCATTCCATGATGTAACTGATATCTGCCATTAGGATCGTCTGGATAATTTCCATCTTGTTCCGTAGATATTCTTTCGTCTACATCGAAACAATATGCATACTCTTCGACTATATAACCGTAACTTCTGTTTGCGTCATATCCAACGAATAAAGCTGCATGTCTAGCCGGCGTTGCTCCGTCAGTACCGTCTACTCTTGTGACGATATCTCCAGGACACCATGCTGATTTATCGTTTATAGCTACACATTGGTTTGTTATTCCAAATGTATTTAAAGATGTTTGATAAAAACTATCAGATGGAGCGGTTTGTCTTTGCAGTAGATTTAAGTTTGACGAAGCAAACAACCAAACTAGATAACTGCAATTATCCAAATGATCGGGTAATTCCTGATTACCTTGTTCATCCATTTTTACTAATATTTCCGGTCTTTCAGCCTCGACTCCATCATGACCATACCTAAATCCTGTAAATCCTATATTCGCGCCATCTGCATCGGGATAGATGATCCAGCTGTTCATGTTTGAAGCGGTACCATATGATATCTGTCCTACCGTACGTAACGCTTTGTAAAGCAGATAATAACGTTCATAAGACAGGTTTTGAGGTCCCAGCTGTCCCATGATTCTTGTTACGCTTAATTTTGTAGGTATGCGATAATGAGCTCCAGATACATTACCTACATACAGATTATACAATTTTTCCCAATCGCCGTCGTTGATCCATTGAGCCCACTGTTGATTTTGTGCAGTCCAATGTCTTTTGCCGTCAAAATCCAAAGAAGCATCATCTTCCCATTGACCATCAAAAAGGCTGGCTTCTACATATGCCATAACACTTTCTATTCTACGCATGAAAGGCACTTCTTCTATGATATCGAATAATCCTGAATGCATAGTATATGTTTGTGCTACTACAACAATGTATGGATGCCCGAAGCATGTATATGCATTATAGGTTGTAATACCATCTTTGGGCGAAATAAGCTTTGCTGCGCTTAATGCCAAAAACTTTTTGTATGATTCTTCATAAGGTTCCTGTAACAATATATGCAAAGAATGTTCACCATCATCGACATATGGCTGGTATATAAAAGGACAGTATATATTGTTCCAATTACCATAGCCATATTCATGTTCACGTGCTAATTCTCCGTTAACCGTATATAATCTAGGATAAGCGGTAATTCCCCATCCTTCTGTAAATGTAAAATCATGGTATAAATCAGTATATCCATGTACCTGTATATTTTGATTGCGGACATAATAAATATTTTTCATTATACAAGCGTTATGATCCAAAACATCTACTTTTGGCTCTACTGGTCCAAAATGCGGGACACAATCATCATCACAGTTTATTATTATTGTATTTCCTGTGCTTATATCGGCTCTATATCCGACATATATTCTATGAGAAGCCACGTATGCAGCTAAACAGTATGATGATTGAACAAAAGCTTCTCCGGGATCTTTTATGTCGGGCAGTCCAGGGAATCCGGGTATCAATTCCATCATGATATCTTCTGCTACTTCTGATATTACATCTACAAGCATAACAATAGGATGCCATTTTACGGTATCTTCCAATTTTTCAGCGATTTTATTTAGCATTGTAAAGAAACCAAGGATATCTGATACCCCGTCTGACGTTTCGCCACCTGCAGCAAGTGCTTTTTCTTTTATTTCCGCATCAGATATGGTTTCACCATTTTCTATACCAAAATTCTGCTCATCACCAAAATCATTCTGTCCCAATGCCGCGTCATTGAAACATACGGCTGATAAAGACAGAATTTCTTTAATATTGCTCATTCGACCACAAGGATCGCCATTACCGTCAACAAATTGAAGACATATTGAGTTGTTAATGCTCTGCATATCCTCAACTCTTGTCCATAGCTGGGGAACGGTATTTCTTACGCTATTAACATATGCCATATTTGCGGTATCATCGCTTGTGTATGCTTGACATTTAATCCAGATGGAGTTTTCTCTTTGTTCGTGATGCCTGCGCTCAAGCAAAGTTCCTGATGTTCCTACACTTTGGTCAAAGAAATAAGTAAATCCTACTTGTCCCGTATTTGATTTTTCTGTACTTATCATTTCATCTGCATACATAGCTTCTGTGGCCAACATGTATGCATATATTGTTGTACCATCTGCTGTAGACGCTTTTTCTTCCAGGCCATTCATTATGGCATTATTTGCTAATTTTCCAACAAAAGGAATTCTTTCAAGTAATTCCTGTACAGATTCCAGACCGCCTATAAATAGAGATATTCCTTCGGTATATAGAATATCCATACCTTTTAACTCTTCGGAAGCAAGGCCTATAACAGTATCTACTCTTGGATCCTCAACGTCATTTCTGTAATTATCAAAGGTTGTTGCTGCCTTTTTTATAGCCTCAGCGGCTGCTGTACCTATCTGTGTTAACAAAGTGACAGTTAAGGTGAGCATGAAAAGACCGAAAGCGATGCCTATAACGGTTGAAGCTATTTTGATCTTCTTTAACAGATTTTCATTTAATCCCTTGAAAAGTCCGCCAAGACCCTGCTTTAAAGCTGCATAACCCTTTTTAACTACACCTACAAGTCCGTTTTGGCGGACAAAAGCCAAAGCTCTTATGGGCGCCCTAGTTATACCGCGCGCAATCTTGAACGGAGCTTTAACTGCACGTACAGGTAACGAACGTCTGAATGCCGCTGCAACAAACCGTCCACCTCTCCTTATGCGACTTCCGCTTCTTGCTGCCGCGCCGATTGCTCCTGCGGCTGCCCTTCCGGGTAAAGCTTTGACGGTGCTGATAAATCGCATACCGGCTTCTTTTAATGCGCCCTTAAGTGATCCGTTTCTTGTAATGGCATGGGTCAAGCGCATTTTAGCTACAAGATATGTTCTTGAGGTGGCACCTACGACAAAACTTCCGGCTTTAACCATTGTTTTGCCGATATATTTACCTCCTTTATAGGCTGCTCCTATAGCCTTGTAACCGCTTGATAATCCTCTTGCTCCTCTAATAGCTACCCCTAAACCATCCGTTTGCGATAATGTGTTAATGGTATTGTCCTTAAAAGTCTTAAGGGCTTGTTTTAACCCACCAGCGAACGCCGCCTTGACGCCCAACTTACCATTTGCATTGGCCAAAAACATCCTACCAGAATTTGACATTTTTGCCAGCTCACGTAACTGCGCTATCTGTTTATTGGATAAACCCTTCCTTCTTAATTCATTAAGCGCCTGGTTGAGGGATGTTTTATTTTTGCAGAGCTCATTAAAGTCCTTAATACCTCGAACCTCTTTGAAGCCACAAGCATATGCCGCGTCATTGATATCTCTCATGACTTTATCCATATCCTTGCTCATACCTTTGACGAGTTCGCTGTTAAGGTTTGTTTCGTTTTTGATCTGACCTACGCTTTTGCCTAAGGTGCTTTCGCCTTCTTTTAGCCCTGAAATCTTGTGATATTCTTCACTTGCTGAACGAAATCTAACATATGCGTCTGCCGCTTTCATCTCAGCAGCTTCTTTGTATAAAGCTCCCATTAACAGCATTTGGGAAGTCTCAAAACCTCCACGCATAACAGCATTATTTTTGCCAGCTCTTATATAGTCATCGCTCTCTAATTCCTGTTTTACAGGCTGGGCAAGTGTGCTTAACAATGCCGACGCAGCTCTTCCTCTATGACCTGCTATACTGTCAACTGTATTTCTGTTTATCTGGAAATCTCTGTCAACGCCTATCTTGACGTCATATTCGGGTATAGCGCTGCCGGATCCGATAGATGCGATCTTAGCCTCGCTTCCGTCTGATGTTGTGGCGCCTGACATAGAGGAGCCATGCTGAGAAGCAAATCTTTTGGCGCCTTCGTCGATCTGTCTCTGCTTTTCAGCTCTAGCCGCTTCGCCTTCGCGCTTCATTCTATCCCGGTATTCCTGGGCTTCGCGCTCTTTATCCTGAGCCATACGCTCGCGGTTAGCCAGATCCTGCTGTCTCTTTTCCTCTTCTAAACGACGTTTGCCGGCTTCGTCTGCAACGCTGCTTCCGGTCTGCTCCGTACTTGTATACTGGGGCTGACTAGGCTGGTATGTTGATTCCTGGTAGGCAGAACCTTGATAACCTGACTCTGGATATGCGGGGCTTGTATATACCGGTGATGCATATGGATCATGGCCCGTAGGCTGGGCATTTACATACTTGTCAATATTGCTGTCACCAAATACGGGTGTACTTAATACGGAATCGGCAACATGGAGATCGGTAATAGTATCCCTATAGAAGTCACCTGCTACGGCACCAGACGCTACCGTAGCGGCCGCAGCTCCGCCTATACCGGAAGTCGATGTACCATAAGGATCGCTTGAGGCATACGGATCTATCCAGGAAGCTGTCGCGCTTGCACCGTAAGCAGACCCGCCGGCACTGCCCGACGCGCCATCACTCTTATTATCTTCGTCCTTCCTCAGTTGTTCCTGCTTTTCGCGTTCCTGTTTTAACTGTTCTTCATGCTGCTTCTGTTCAGCTTCCCTTAAAGCCTCTGCTTTTTTCCGGTTTTCCTCGGCTTCACGGGCTCTTCTATCGTTTTCTTCTTTCTTTTGTGCTTCTTCTTTGGCCTTACGTTCGGCTTCGGCGTCTTCCTTACGTCTCTTTTCTTCGGCTTCTTTTTGAGCCTGGGCAGCGGCATCCAGCTGTGCCTGTCTCTGTTCTGCTGCACGTCTCTTATCGCGGGCTGCCTTTAATTTTTCAGCACGTTCATCTACGCCTTCATCTTCCTGATTCTGGAACATTTCGGCATAGTCTTCGTCCGTCTTTTCTTCAGTTTCAGGGGTATGTTCCCCATCTTCTTCTCCGACGCCGCCTAATTCTTCGGAAAGGTCGCGGACGCCGTAATCATCGTCGCTCTTATCAAGGTCATACAAGCTTGCTGACTTATCGGTATCCGGAAGACCGATATTCTCTTCTGCAGCCTTCTGCGCCAGCTCTTCTTCTATGGCAGCATCCGCCACAGCACCAACTTTTTTGTTGATGTCGTCGGCATAATTTAAATTCTTCTGTTCGGATACGTTAAGAAGGTCATTCTGGAGCTCTTTTATCCATTCCCCGGGAAACATCTGCTTCATTTCCGGGTTGCGATTCAGTTCTGTCTTTATAATGTCAAAAGCTGCAAGTGCTTTAGGTACATTACCTTCTGCAAAGGCTTCGTCCAATTTGGCAGTCATGGAATCCAGCGCCCTGCCAAAATTATTGATAGCCGTCTTTCTTTCGACGTGTGCATCAAAGATAGCATCCGCATCGGAGCCCTTTATCTCTCCGGCCTGGATACGGAGCTTCTGATCTTCGAATTCACGGTCACACTTATCGTGAGCCTGCATAACCTGCCCGGTTAAAAAGCCCCTGACGCTGAATCCCTCTCTGGGATTAACATAGGACGCAACTTCGGCGGGTTCAGCCTGGTCTATATCGGTGGTCTTAAAGCTGTCTTCCTGGGTGATCTGGGTCTCCGTCCTTGTTGTCGTACCCTCTTTTGATGAGGTTACGATATCGGACGTATGCTCATTGACTTTCTGATATTTGGTATCCGGACCGTTTTCCAGCACCTTTGCGCTGGTTGTCTCACGGGTATTCTTTCTTTCCTGAACGGGTTCGGGAGTGGAATCTACCTCCTTCTCCTCAGAAGGAGAACCATATTCCTCTTCCTGATCGGGGATTTCTTTATCTTCGGTGGCTCTGTTTCCGTCAAAATGCGCGCGTTCACCGAAATTCTCCTCCAGCCATTCAGAAAATTCAGGCATGCTCTTTTCGTCGCCGTTTTCGGTCTCAAATACGAACTGCTGGGCACCGGACTTGTTAAGTTCGTCGTCTATATCACCATATACTTCATTAAAGAGCGACTCTATATTCGGATTACCCTGAGCTGTCTTATCTTTCTGATAAGTATCCAAAAGCTTACCAACAGCTTTAACGTTATCGGCGTCGTTAAGGTCAATAGTTATTGTGCCATTTTCTTTATCGTAAGCATACTGAAAGCCCGAGGTATAAACCCACGAATTCACTATCGAACGCCGCAAAATAATAAATAAATCAGATTTGAAACA
>CAMVRS010000096.1 GCA_947169935.1 uncultured Lachnospiraceae bacterium | reverse complement strand
GGATCCAAACACTCCTTCCCCTTGCTCATGAAACCTATAGTTTATAGTTTTTATGTGAAGGAGGGATGACTTATGTTACTACCTAGTATTTTTGGAGAAAGATTACTGGACGATTGGATGGACTTCCCGAGGATGGATTTCCCCGACATCGACAGAAAACTGTATGGTAAACATGCAGCAAATGTGATGAAGACGGATGTTCATGAGCACGACGGCGGGTATGAAGTAGATATTGATCTGCCGGGATTCAAGAAAGACGAGATCAATCTTTCTCTTGAGGATGGCTACCTGACCGTGAATGCGTCAAAGGGTCTGGACAAGGACGAGAAAGACAAGAAGGGTAAGCTGATCCGTCAGGAGCGTTATGCCGGTTCGATGACCAGAAGCTTTTATGTCGGTGAGGCCATCACGGAAGAGGAGGTAAAGGCCAAATTCGAGAACGGTGTGCTGCAGCTGAGCCTGCCTAAGAAGGAGGCGGCCAAAGTACCTGAGAAGAGGCTGATCGCTATTGATGGATGACCTTTAAAACATTAATACATGAGTCGTGTAGTGACGGCGGAGCGTAAAAACTCCGCCGTCATTTTTCTTTATATAGAGCATATTATTTCATTGAATGCGCCCCGGGAAGGGCTGAAACGTGATATAATCATGTGATGACAGCTGATACAAAGCTGAATAAATATAACAGGGAGGCAGATCATGGCTGAGATATTTGAAACTTCTCCGCACACATGGCGGATAGAGGATGGCATGGTAAGGCTCTTTGTGCTGGAAGGCAAGGATAAAGCACTTATGATCGACAGCGGGATGAATGTGCCTGATGCGAAAGAATATGCAGAGGGACTTACGGATAAGCCGTTAAGTCTTTTGAACACACATGCAGACCCTGATCATATATCCGGCAATAAAGCATTTGATGAGATTTATATGAACCCTGCGGAAGAGGAAAACTATCGTGCGCATAGTGGAACGGGGAAAATCCTCCCGATAAATGACGGGGATATTATCGATCTGGGAGACAGACCGCTGGAGATCATTGAGATACCGGGGCATACTCCGGGAAGCGTTGCTATACTGGATATAAACAACAGGGTTCTTTATTCCGGGGATTCCGTACAGGACAGTAATATATTTATGTTTGGAAAGTTCAGGGACATAGACCGGTATATAGAAAGCATGAAGAAACTGAGGAATTATGAAGAACGCTTTGATGAGATCTACCCTTCCCACGGAACGCTGCCCGTTCAGAAAGAGCTGATACAAAAACTCATCGATGGAGCAGCAGAGATCGTGAACGGTACGGCAAAGGGACAGGAAGCAGAGATGTTCGGAAATAAGTTTCTGCATTATAAGTTCCCCTATGCCGGATTTTTTGGCAATCTGAAAGGATAAGACCTTGAAAATAGTATTTTCATCGGATTCTTTTAAAGGAAGCCTTTCAAGTGCAAAGATAAATGAATTGCTTACAAAAGCAGCAAAGGATGTTTTAAAGAACTGCGAAACTGTTCCGGTGATCCTGGCGGATGGCGGGGAGGGGACTCTTGATGCCGTGCTTTCCGTAAAAAAAGGCCGGAGGATCCCGGTTACAGTTCATGATCCCCTTATGAATACCATAACGGCGTATTACGGGAGCTTTGATGATGGCAAAGCTCTTGTTGAGATGGCACAGGCTTCCGGCCTGACACTGGTACCGGAGAAAAAGAGAGATCCGCTGCTTACAGGCAGTATCGGAACCGGGGAAATGATACGTACCGCCATAGAGGCCGGGCATAAGGATATTGTCGTGGCAATAGGCGGTTCTGCCACTAATGACGGCGGGACCGGGATGCTGACAGCGCTGGGGATAAAAATCCTTGATAAGAATGGAAAAATGCTTAGAGGAACCGGATCGGATCTGGCCCGGATCGCTGATATTGATCCGGACGGCATGATGCCGGAACTGAAGGATACACATATCACGGTGATGTGTGATGTTACAAATCCGCTGTGCGGACCAATGGGTGCCAGCTTTGTATTCGGACCGCAGAAGGGGGCGGATGAGGAAAAAGTAAAGCGCCTTGAGGCGGGGATGGAAAACTACCGTGATATCCTGATACACAGATTCGGAACCGATCCGGACAGTATCCCCGGGGCAGGAGCGGCCGGCGGCATGGGGGCTGCACTGAAGATCTTTCTGGGGGCGGAGCTTCGCTCAGGCATAGAAACCCTGCTTGATCTGTGCGATTATGACAGCCTGATCGGCGGCGCGGATCTTATCATAACCGGAGAAGGCAGGCTTGACAGTCAGAGTTGCGCAGGAAAGGCGGTACAGGGAGTAGGGCTCAGGGCAAAAAAGGCAGGAATACCCTGCATAGCCATATGCGGGTGCACGGGAGAAGGTTATGAAAAAATAAGAGAATACGGGATTTCAGAGGTCACGGTATTAGCCGAAGATGATATCTCAAGGGAATACGCAATGCTTCATGCGGAGCAATTATACTATGAGAAGGCTTTAAGTGTCATGAAGCAGATAGAAAAGACAAGGTTTTTTTAAAAATACCTACTTTTGGCGGTAGTGGGATATTTTTTTGTGTGGTATTATTGTGGTCAAATGGCCAAGGTATGCTTTTATACCCGACCAGACAAAATATCTTCAATATAATTAAGGAGGAAGAAAATGAGACGAGGCAAACTCAAACAAAGATTGCTTAGCCTGATCATGAGCGTGGTAATGCTCGTGGGAATGGTGCCCGATCTGGGACTGGCAGCGCTGGCCGCAGACGGGGAAGATGCCGTAGTATCAAGCGATACTGCAGTATCTGAAGAAGATGCGGTTTCGGAAGATGCCGCAGCTGCAGAGGAAACTGCTGATGATGAAGAAGCAGTTTCTGAAGATGCAGAAGATGTTGAAGAAGCAGCCGAACCCGAAGAGGAAGAGGCAGAGGAAGAAGAGATTGTAGATGCAACCACCTATGATATCTGGATCGGTGGCGTACAGGTTACCGATGCAAACAAGGATAACATCCCCGGTGTTACCAATGGTAAGGTAAGCTACGATCCTGCAAGCAAAATTCTTAAGTTCGAAGGGGCAAGCGGCTTTAAGAGAGAAGGCAAGAAGGATGGAGAAAAGTTCTATCTTGTCAAATGCCGTGAGAAGGGCGTGATCATTACCGGTGATGCAGTCCTTGAGACCGGCAGTGAAGAAGGCGGAATATGGGCCAGTGGAGACAAATTCAGGGCTGATCTGGATATAAGCGGTACCGGAAATATCGGTATTCTGACAGGCGGAAGCGGTGATGATAAGACTTTCTTTGAAAGCGGAGATATCAATATTGATATCAGCGGTACGGGAAGCTACGGTATAGATGCCAGGTATGAGGCTGTATTCAGTGGCGCTAATGTCAGTGTGAAAGCTGTAGATGTGGGTATACGGTACGAATATCCTGTTACCGTCACCGGTGGTGTTGTTAATGCAGTATCTACATATGTGCCGGCAAACAGTGATGAGTACAAGGAGATAAATGCGGTAACAGTATTTTATCCGACCATGTGCGGTATAGCTCCTGATAACTCCGACAGGGGGGAGGATTTTACCGTTACCGGAGGTACTGTCTATGCAGAAGGCGATCAGTGGGGATTGTTTAATGATGATGATATTGTGATAAACGGCGGTAATGTTACCGGTAAAGCAAGATGCAGGTGGGCGTATACCGGAAGCGGTGTCAAGAATTGTAACGGTACAGATGGCAAATTTACAGGTATATATTCACATACTGAAACTATACAGATATCTAAAGGATATGCTAAAGGTTTAAGCCGCTATATCCCTATTCGCGCCAGAAAAGATATACAGCTTGATACTAAGGTTGTTGATGTAATTGGTTCAGGTGAAAATGATGTAGTAGGAGACTACATGAACTTCAAGTGCATCATCGGACATATAGACGGCAAAGATGAATATAACGATACTTATAACAGATATGTCGCAGAAGTCGGACCCAAGAGCGGCATTATATCATATGGCGTTCATGTCGGCAAGACAGAAGTGACCGAGGTAAATAAAGACAATATCGTTCTTGAAAAGGGAACAGCAACGTTTGATCCCGCAACTAATACTCTTACATTTAAGAATGCAGAGATCACAACACCTTTTACGGAATCTGACTTTGCTTATTATGTGAGCGCAGGTACCAAGGTAGATGTACTTACTATCAAGGGTGATCTTAAGATACCTGCTGTTCGTGAGGATGGTTATGGAATAAGTGCTAAAGCGTTAAAAATTGATGCTGATATCACGATCGGTGATGTTGATGATAATGCTGTAGGTATACGGGCACATTCCGGAGACCTTACCATCTCAGGCGGAAAGATCGATATAAGCAAGAAGGCTGCATCAACCTCAGGCATGACTGGTATTAAGTGTGACAACGGTACCATAACGATCAAAGGCGGCAAGCTGGTAGTTGCAGGTTCAGAATATGCTATTCTTTCGGAACAGAAAAAGCTGAATATCGATGCTATGATGGTAACCAATCCTGCAAATGCTACAGTAAAGGACGGTACCATTTATGACGGTTCAAAGCCGGCAACATATGTGGTTATGGAATATGATACCCCTTACGGTTTCTGGGTAGGAAATACACAGATCAAAAAATCCAACTATACAAAGATACCGGTAAGCATGGGATCAGCAAGTTTTGATCCTGATAAAAACACACTTACACTTAATTCTGTAAATCAGATTGCCAATAAGTACACCGACAGTGATCTTAATAAGACCGCTTATATCTATTCCGAACGTGAAGAAGGACTTATCATAGAAGGATCAGCTGATCTTTCCGGTGCGGACTTTGCAGTGTATGCTGCAGATGGCGATATCACACTTTCCGGCGATTTCAAGTTTACTGCAAATGACAATGCCGTACTGGCATACAGCGGATCTGTTAATATCAAGTCAGGAAAGAGTGAATTTAAGACCACAAAGGAAGAAGGTATCACCGCTTATAAAAATGTAAGCATTAACAGCGCTGAATTAAAGATTGATTCTGCAGCAGCCGGCATCATTGCTACATCAGGTGATATTAAGCTTAATAATTCTACAGTAAGTGTAAATGCCGCTTCCGGCGCAGGTATTGCAGCAGGAAACGAACTGGGAATAACCGGTGGCAGCGTGTGGGCAGCAGGCAAGACCAGAGCTGTTTCAGGTGCAAAGGTAGTGCTTGGTAAAGATACAGGCGTCATTTATCCTGAAGGAGCTGCATTAAGCACAGATGAAACTACCATTAACGGTAAGGACGGAAAGCCCGCACAGACAGTTATGATAGGTGAGGTGGTAACCGTTGAATATGATGTTTATGTAGGCGGTGTTCAGGTTACCAGCCGGAATGCAGGAGATGTTCTTGGTGACGGCAAGGTACGCTATGATGCGGCTACCGCAACTCTGACATTTGATAACGCTACCGTGAGCGCAACTACTAAAGATGGTTATATCGTTATGGCAACTAACAATCTGACCATAAAAGGAAAGGCAACTCTGTCTAATGAAGAAGCATTAGCTGCTATCGCTACCGGAGGAAAACTTACGATCAATGCGGATCTTAATCTGAAAGCCAAAACGGCTTGTATCTTTGTACTGGTGAGTGAGTTAGATATAACCGGAGGTAATATCAATGCGGAAGCTGTAGATACTGAATCTTACGGAATAGTTGCAGCTAAGTTTGTATTATCCGGAGGTAAAGTAACTGCCAGAGGAAAGAGCGCCGGTATAAATGGTAAGGATATAGCGATCAACGGCGGATCGGTAGAAGCGTATGGAGATATTGCCGCTGTTGCAGCTGCTGCAAGCGGAACTATAACTATTGACAGCAAATTAGAGATAGTCGAACCGGCAGGCGGAAAAGTAGCTGATGTTACAATTGACGATGCCAACGGCAAAGCTATCGTAGATGCAGACGGAAAGCCTGCTAAATCCGTTAAGATCGATTATAAGGGAAGCATTGTAAAATATACCGTATCCTTTAATATGATGGGACATGGTGCACAGGTAACATCACAGACCGTTGTAAGCGGCAACAAGGCCACAAAGCCCACCCCTGATCCCGTTGAAGAGAATTACAGATTTGACGGCTGGTTCAAGGAAGAAGCATGCACCAATGCGTATGATTTCAATGATCCTGTAACAGCAGATATCACCCTTTACGCAGGCTGGACAAATATTACACCTCCCGGACCTTCTATCAGAAAATCTCCTCTGGATCCCGTAGAGGTGATCACGGATGCGACCACAGAGCTGTATCTTGTTAAGGGACAGAAGTTCAACGGTGCTGAAGGCTGGACTGTTGAAGGCAAGGATAATAAGAAACTTGTAAGCATCAGCAAGAAGGGGCTGTTAAAGGCAAAGAAGGAAGGCGAGGCAGAGATAAAGAATGGAGACAGAGTTATCAAGATTCATATCTCCAAGCCTGTATTTGCTGATAAGAACCATAAGATGGAAGCAGGAGAGGCCTATAAGTTACCTCTGACCGTAAATGAGAATCTGGATGTTCTCTTCTGCAGTGCAGCACCTGATGTTGCAGAGGTAGATGAAGAAGGCGTTGTTACTGCTGTTGCTAAGGGCAATGCAACGATCACTGCTTATATCAATGGTTCTGCATACAAATACACTATAAAGGTAGCTGAAAGCAAAACAGCTGTAAGCCGTAAGCTTCACTTGACCGAAGGCAGCAAGGCCAAGACCATAAGCATAAAGGGTCTTAATAAGGTGACCTGGGTAAGCTCTGATGAAAGCATCGTAAAGGTTGATGAAAAGAATAAGAGAAAGATCACACCTGTTAAGGCCGGTACTGCAACTCTTACAGCAACCGTAAGCGATGAAGAGGTTTATATCATCAACGTATATGTTGATAATGCTACCCTCACCGGTGAAGGTCTTGCAGCAGCTAAGGGCGCTAATAAGTATGACCTGACCATAAAAGCGGGTGAGAGTACTACGCTTGACTTTGCTGAGATCTATCAGAATGTTGTATTCAAGAGCAGCAAGCCTGAGACTGCATTCATCGACGAGGACGGCAATGTTTATGCAAGAAAAGCAGGTAAGGCTAAGTTTACCGCAAAGGTGAACGGCAAGACTATTACAGTAAATGTAAAAGTTCAGTAAAAAGATCCCTTGACATATTTCGCATCGCTCTGTATAATGCGTAAAATAGAAAGCTGAAAGGAGGTAAGCAAGATGATGTCATATTGTATCAGACGGCATTCATATACTGTCAGTATTGTGTTTACCTCCCGGAGTAGAGTTTAATGGCGCGCTCTGTTTTAAGAACAGGGGTCACTGAGTCAGAGAATGTGATTTTTTGTGAGCTGTCAGGCCCTGATACCGGAAGGTATCGGGGCCTGTTTTTTTATGCTTGAGCGTCATGAACTAAAGAGGAGGGTTTATGAGAAAGAAAAGAGAGATCGGACGGGGGAGAGCTATCAAAAATAATTTTTTTGCGCTTGGTCTGCTTGCTAAGATCTGTCCGTCCATGGTAGTACACCAGGGTATCGTGCGTTTCCTTGGGTATTTTGAATGGCTGTTTTACAGCGCATTCTTCATGCGCTATGTTATCGATTCACTGGAGAAGGGATCATCCTTCGGAACTATCATGGTATTTGTTGTGATCGTGGCAGTGGTTTCGGCTGCGATGACTTTGTATAACAGCGCCCTTGAAGGGCATGTTTTTCCCCTTGCCCGGGCGGTGGTCAATAAAGGTCTATATAAGATCCTTTTTAAAAAATCCCGTAATGTGGAGCTGGAATGTTTTGAGAACAGCGAATTCTATGATAAATACACACTGGCGATGGAAAAGGCGGATGAGCGCCTGATCACCACGGCAGAAGCGGTATTTAAGACTATCTTCGGTGCGATAGCCAGTGTGTGCGCTTTTGTTTTCATGTATCAGGTGGATCCGGTATCGGTGCTTTTCATAATCTTTCCGATCATTGGTAATTTCATCTTTAACAGAAAGATAAGCCATCTGGATTATGCCAGAAATCAGGATATGGCGCCACATAACCGCCGTATAGCATATATCAACCGTGTAATGTATCTTCCGGAATATGCAAAGGAAATGCGCCTTACGGATGTATTCAGGCTGATGAGAAGGCAGTACCGTGAGGCTATCACGGGCCTTGCCGATGTTACGAAGAAATATACGCTGAAGGCGGTGGTGCTCCACTGGATGTACGTCATGTTCACCTTCACTTTTATCTTTGAAGGACTGCTGATCTACGGCGCATACAGAACCCTTGTATCCCACAGCATGAGCCTGGCACAGCTGGCAGTCATCACCAGCATGATGGTATCGACTACCTGGATACTTATAGGATTTACAGATTCTTTGACGGCACTGTTTAAGAACGGCCTGTTCATCGAATACCTCCGGACCTTTCTCGAGTATAAGGAAAAGATCCCTGAGGACAGTGAGGGTGCGGATCCCGGGGACAGGATAAAGTCTATAGAGTTTAAAGATGTATCTTTTTCCTACAAGGATAAAGAAGTACTCACGCATCTTAACATGGAATTCCGTGAAGGAAAGACTTATGCGCTGGTTGGACATAACGGTGCGGGAAAGACAACGCTAATTAAGCTGCTCCTGCGGTTTTATGATCCTACGGAAGGCCGGATATATTTAAACGGCAGGGATATACGCGAATACGATCTGAAAAAATACAGAGCTCTTTTTGCCACGGCTTTTCAGGATCATCGTATGTTCTCCATGTCGGTCACCGATAATGTGGTGATGGGAGAGGATATCCCGGAAAAAGAAAAGGAGCAGAAAGTCACGGAAGCGCTTAAGCTTTCCGGTGCTTACGATAAAGTTATGAGTCTGCCCAAAGGATTGGATACCACACTTACACATGAATTTGATGATAAGGGAGCGGTACTCTCCGGCGGTGAATTCCAGAAGATCGTGGTGGCCAGGGCTTTCGTAAAGGAATGTCCCTTCAAGATATTTGACGAGCCTTCAAGTGCGCTGGATCCAATAGCTGAGGCAACGCTTTTTGACAATATCTACGAACGCTGCAGGGATAACACGCTGGTGTTCATTTCGCACCGTTTATCCTCTGTTCAGAATGCAGACTGGGTGTATCTCTTATCAGAGGGCACGGTTAAGGAGGCCGGCACCCACAGGATGCTTATGGATGAGAAGGGGATATACGCGGATATGTATACAAAACAGGCCAGGAATTATCTGGCCGGAAGGGAGGTGCGCGCATGAAAAGAGTGATAGATAACCAGCTGTTTCTCTGGAAACTCTGCTTTAAGACCTGCCCCGGGTATATGATCTACTTTCTTTATGACGGTTTCCGTTACCAGGGTATAATCTTTCTGGAGCATGTGCTGGGCATACGCTATGTACTGCACTGTGCTGAATATCAGGAGCCGTTCTGGAAGGCGCTTCTGTTCATAGGAGTCATACTGGTCATAAATATGCTGCAGATAATACCGGACGGTTATTTTATCCATGGCTGGAGTTACAGGAGCAAACCTAAATTATATAAGGCTCTTAAGGAAAAGATGTATGAAAAGGCGGCGCAGATAGATCTTTCCTGCTATGACGATCCGGATTATTATAATGATTTTGTACTGGCTGTAGCGGAGGCGGAAAGCTCCATTGACCGTTTCCTGCAGATGTGCAACCGAATAGTCCAGGCTTTTACCATACTCTTTACGACCGGCGTTTTTTACCTGATGACGGATGCAGCGGGAATATTGTTTGTACTGGCATCTTTTGTGCTGAGGTTTTTTATATCGCGCATCATCAATAAGCTGAATTATAAAGTACGTTTAAAGGTAAATCCCCTGGAGCGCAAGCGGAACTATGTGAGCCGTGTCTTTTACCTTAACGATTATGCGAAGGAACTTCGCCTTCATCCCAATGTGGGAGAAAAGCTCGAGAAGGAGTTTGAAGAGGCGAATGATGATATTTATGCCGAGCAGAAAAAAGTGGGGCTAAAGAGATCACTGCTGAATTTTACCAACAGCTATCTGGTGGGTGATTTCATAATGGACGGGCTTTATATTACCTATCTGGTATTTCAGGCAGCAGTACTCCATTCCATAGATTACAGTAATGCAGTGGTACTCTTTAACCGTACAGGCAGCCTGCGCCGTGGTATGATCGATCTGGCGGATATCTTCCCCCAGGCACAGGAGAACAGCCTTTATATCGATAAGATAAGGGCATTCCTTGATTATGAGCCTAAGATCAAAAGAAATGAAGGCGCGGATGTGCCGGAAGGCAATGCGCTGCTGGATCTTAAGGATATAAGTTTTAAGTATAAAGAGGACATGGAGGAGACTCTAAAGAAGATAAGCCTTAAGGTACAGCCCGGTGAGAAGATCGCTATTGTAGGTTATAACGGTGCAGGAAAGACCACGCTGATAAAGCTGCTTATGAGGCTTTATGATCCTACTTCCGGAAAGATCCTGTATCATGACAGGGATATAAAAGAATACAGACCGGATGATTACCGCAAACGCATAGGCGTGGTATTCCAGGATTATCAGATGTACGGTGCAAGTCTTAAGGAAAATGTGGTGATGGACTGTGCAGAAGAAGCTGCAGATAATGAAGTAATAACGGCATTGAAAAGAGCCGGCTTTGGAGAACGGTTTAACAGTCTTGAGAAGGGGTTGGATACTCCCGTTACTACCGAGTTTGATAAGGCGGGCATTAACTTCTCCGGAGGTGAAAGCCAGAAAGTGGCCATATCCAGAGCATTTTATAAGGATGCTGACATACTGATAATGGATGAGCCTTCAAGCGCGCTGGATCCCATTGCCGAGTACGAGCTGAACAAGGCTATGGAGAGCGCAGCAAAAGGAAAGACGGTGTTCTACATATCCCACAGGCTTTCCACTACCCGTGATGCGGACAGGATAATCCTTTTGGAAAACGGCCGAATAGCAGAGGAAGGAACTCATGACAGCCTTCTTAAAATGAACGGAAAGTATGCAAAAATGTGGCAGGTCCAGGCAGGAAGATATGAATGAAGCAGACTGCAGCGAAGAAAATGAGGATTGACATATCATCATTGAATCTGTATAATTCGAAAAGTGTAAGGATTGTTTTTATTCAAGTCGGAAATTTATGAAAGGAGGTATAGAACCGTGTTTATCCGCATTAAAAAATCTTTTGAAAACACCTATAGTAAAGATCATACCTCCTGTGGAAGTGTATAATAGCGGATATTTCTTGTTTGGGATCACCCTGATATTTGAGATATTGTATATGCTGTTAAGCCCTGATGCCGGAAGGTATCGGGGCTGTTTTTATACATACGCAGGTCCAATCAGGGGCAATCAGGGGGACGGTTCTGTGATCGGCCCGTAAAATAGGGATTTGTGGGGATTTTTAAGAGCTATTTTGGCTGAAATCAACCGCAGAACCGTCCCACTGATCGTTGAGAGGAGGAACAATATATGTACGAAAATGAGATAAGAAAAGAAAAATATATACTGCTTATCGCTTATTCAGGCGATGAGGAAGAAGCGGATGCATCGCTGGATGAGCTTGCAGAGCTTCTTGATACTGCAGACGGGATAACTGTGGGGAGGATGAAGCAGAAACTTTATCAGCCGGATCCGGCCACCTATATCGGCAGCGGAAAGGCTATGGAACTTAAGATAAGCATAGCAGCCAGAGAGGCAGACGGAGTGATCTGCGATGATGAACTTACGCCGGCCCAGATGAAGAATCTTTCGGATCTGCTGGATACCAAGGTGATCGACAGGACCATGCTGATACTTGATATCTTTGCGGCGCACGCACATACCAGTGAAGGAAAGCTCCAGGTAGAGATGGCACAGCTTAAATACAGGGCAAGTCATCTGGTGGGAGCAGGTAAAGCCATGTCACGTCTGGGAGGCGGTATCGGAACAAGAGGACCCGGTGAGACCAAGCTGGAGACAGACCGAAGAGTGATAGGAAAGCGGATCGCAAGATTGTCAGGTGAGATAAAGGACATGCAGCGCGTACGTATGACCACGAGGAAAAAGCGCCTGGGAAACATGACGCCGGTGGTTGCAATAGTCGGTTATACAAATGCCGGAAAATCCACGCTTTTAAACCATCTGACGGATGCGACCGTACTTTCTGAAGATAAGCTTTTTGCTACGCTTGACCCCACAACACGTACCTGTGTGATGAAAGGCGGGCAGGAAGTGCTGTTTACGGATACAGTAGGTTTTATCAATAAACTGCCGCATCAGCTGATCGATGCATTCCGCAGTACTCTGGAAGAGGCAAAGTATGCGGATATCATCCTGCATGTTGCTGATGCTTCTGATCCTGCGTTGGATATGCATATGCAGGTGGTTTATGAAACCCTTAATGATCTGGAGATAAAGGGAAAGCCGGTGATAACAGCCTTTAATAAGACTGATCTGCTGGAGGGCACCGAGCGGCTTTATGATGACCGCGCGGACAAGAGTATCAGGATATCTGCAAAAAAAGGGGAAAACACGGAGCAGCTGCTAGATATGATCGAGGATATACTTCAGAAGAACAGAAAATATGTTGAATACCTTATTCCTTATGCTGACGGAAAGATGCTGGATAAGCTTCACAGATACGGCAGGGTATTGGAAGAAGAATATCTTGAAGAGGGTATCAGTGTTAAGGCATATGTACCGGTAGCAACCGGGGGGACGGTTCTTTGATTGGCTTGAAAATAAGGGGCTGCGAGGATTTTGAAATGGAAAAATGACAAAAAACAACCGCAGAACCGTCCCTATGATTGGGAGGATATTATGCTGGAAAAAACGATGATTTTATTGAACGGACCTTCTTCGGCAGGAAAGTCGACACTTTCACGTGAATTACAAAACAGATTAAGAGAAATGAATGCGGATCCGCTTATCATATCAATAGATGATTATATGAGAATCGATCCTAAAGAGACTATCTACGAGGATGATATATATGAGATCATGCCGGATATGTGCCGTGACACTAAAAGTGCGATAGAACAGGGAAAGACCGTCGTTGTCGATCATGCGATCACAAGCGAAAGGATCTATGATGCGATGATGGATGCGGCAAAAGGCGGAAAGGCATATACGGTCAGGGTAAGCTGTGATATAGAGATACTGCGTAAGAGAGAGGCTGAACGCGGCGACAGATGCCCCGGTTCGGCAGAGGCTTCTCTTGAATACCTGTGGCCGAAAGAAGGATATGATATCAGTATAGACAACGGAAAAAAAACAGCCGCAGAAAATGCTGCGATCATACTGGAGGCGCTAACATGACCAGACCTGATTTTGATACTATCAAAAGCTATGAAGAATTTTTGAAATACTATTGGTACCGCGAGGAACTGATAAAGATATGCAAGGCGCATGGTCTTAAAGCAGATGGCAGTAAGATCGAACTGAATAAAGTGATAGAAGCTTACTTTGCAGGAGAGAAGATCCTTCCGGCAAAGAAAGCTCCGGTAAAGAGAAAGAAACCTGTTGTTACAGAATTGACACCGGATATGGGGCTTATAGAATGTGGTTTTACTTTCGGTCCGCGCTTCAGGGATTTCTTTATAAAACAAACAGGTGAAGCGAAATTTAAGTTCAATGTGGATATGGTAGCCACGGCTAAAGCTGTGAAGGCTAATGGAGACGAATCTTTTACTCTGGGTGATCTTTTGGACATTTATTACGGAAAGCAGACTTATGCTACTTATGATAAGTCTGCTCTTCAGTGGAATAAGTTTGTTCATGATTTCTGCGAAGATGAAGCCACTAAAGTATATCCCGAAAGACTTAAAGCGGCAGCAGCTTTGTGGAAGATCGTACGTGAATCTGACAGAGAGAAAAAATATACGCATGAGCTGCTGGAGGAATTCAGGGAGGACATACAATAAGGAGTTGGGAAAATGATTTATGTTAAGAAAACAGACAGATCATGTTTTGAAATGTATGATTCCATAAACATGAATGTGGATGTACGAAGTGAATACAGGATCAAAAGAATAGATAACGGTCTGGGAGGGATGATATTTGAGGAAGTTCCGGTCACGCCCTATATCAAAGATTTAAGTGTTTATGAGCGTGCAACCGAATATGAAAAAGAATTTGATATCACTTACTGGAGCTTTTATATGGCTTTCGATGATGAGAAGCCTGTAGGAGCAGCAACAGTGGCAGCAAAAACCGATAAGCTGTATATGCTTGCGGGGCGTGATGATGCCTGTGTTCTCTGGGATATCCGCGTTGCAGACGGATATAAACATCAGGGCATCGGACAGAAGTTGCTGGATCTTGCGATTAAAGATGCTAAGGCAGATGGCTACAAGCAGATGATCATCGAGTGCCAGAACAATAATGTCCCGGCATGTAAGTTTTATCATAAGCAGGGCGCATTGCTGTCGAAGCTTGACATGTATGCTTATTATGATGAAGTGGATTGCAGGAATGAAGTGCAGTTTCTGTGGTATCTGGATCTTGATTGAAAGCGGCCGGGGCAACCGGGGGGACAACCGGGGGGACGGTTCTCTGATCAACCGGGGGGATCAACCGGGGGGACGGTTCTCTGATTGGCTTGAAAAATAGGGGATTTTATGGTTTTAGAAGGGCGATTTTTGGAAAAATCAACTGCAGAACCGTCCCCGTGATCGGAGGAAAAATGGTGGATTTATATTGTATTTCCGGGGCGTGTGGATGCGGTAAAACTGAACTCACGGATGCATTGGCAAAGTATATGGTAAAAGTGGAGAAAAGAAGGCAGGTCTATGTGATCCATGGCGATGATTTCCATCAGGGCTTTGTATTGCGTGCCTATGAAGAAGATACTTATTGGGAAAACGGCCAGGCTGCAGATCAGATCGAGT
>CAMVRS010000095.1 GCA_947169935.1 uncultured Lachnospiraceae bacterium | reverse complement strand
GAAGAACGAAGAGAAGAAGGACGAAGAGGAGAAGAACGAAGAGAAGAAGGACGAAGAGGAGAAGAACGAAGAGAAGAAGGACGAAAATAAAGAAAAAGAAGACGAAAAGAACGAGAATAAAGAAAAAAATAAGGATAAAGAGAAGAATAAGGAAGAAAAAAGTAAAGAAAAGCTGGCAAAGGATTATGGATTTGAAATCTTAGATTTATCATTAGATGATAATATGCAAATTATAGGCAGACGTCTTAGTGCCAACATTGAAAAAAGTTATAAGAAGGATAAAGCCCTTATAGAGTTATTGGACGAAAAAGAGAAGAGGGCCCAAAAGGATAAGAAGGAAGAAGAGAAGAACAAAGAAAAAGATAAACCCAAATCTGTAGCGGAAGAATTAGGTTTTGAGCTGATAGATGAGGTAAAGGAAAAAGAAAATCTGGTAAAGGAGTTGGGATTTGAGCAGGTCGATGGAGAAAAATTATTCAACGAACTTTCGCTTGATGAACAAATCAAAGTTTTAGAGCTTCGTGCCGGTGCTAAATCAGGAACAGAGAAAAAGAAGATAAGAGCCTTTATAAATGAATTAAAAAAAGAAATAGAGAAGAACAAAGAAGCTGAGGGTAAGGAAAAAAAGCAAAAAGATCTTAAGGATAAAAAAGATAAGAAGCAAGAACCTAAGAAGGAAGACAATAAGAAGCAGGAAGTAGAGAACAAAGAAAAGAATAAAGATAATAAGGAAAAAGAAAAGCAGCAGGATAACAAACAGGAAAACAAAGAAAAGAAAGAAGAGTATGACACAAAATGGTTCAACAAACTTACGTATGATGAACAAATTAAAGTTTTAGAGCTTCGTGCCGGTGATAAAACAGGATTAGATACAAGGAAGGAAAAAGACCTGATAAAGGCAATAAAAGAAGAAATAAAGAAGGAAAAGAAGAAGAACAAAGAAGCTGAGAAAAAGGAAAAAAATCAGAAAAATCTTAAAGATAAGAAGCAAGAACCTAAGAAGGAAAACAAAAAAAATCCGGAAGTAGAGAAGGACAAAAAAGATCATAAGAACAATAAGAAACCGGAAGCAGAGAAGAATAAAAAGCCTGAGATCCAGGAAAACAATAAGAATAAAGAGAAGAATAAACAGAACCAGCCTAACCCTAATGGAGAGCAGAATAAAGAAAAGAAAAAAAATGATCAGCAGAATCCTAATGGGGAGCAGGATAAAGAGAATAATGATGTAGAAATTGAGTTCAAAGGATTAGGTAAGTTTGTAGATGTTGAAGAAATGCTTCCGCCGCTAGTGAAAGACTCTCTGAAGAGCCAAAGAGCGCTGAAGAAGGCGACAGAAGATATAAAAAAAGCAAGAGAAGAGAAGCGGAAAAAGAGTAAAGAAGACGAAAAAAATAGGAAAGAAGAAAACAAAAAGAAGCAAAAGGAATTAAGAGAACAAAAGAAAAAGGAATCAGAAGAAAAGAAAAAACAGGAAAAGGAAAGAAAGGATAAGGAGAAGGCGGAAAAAGCCAAGGCCCAAAAAAAATACTATATTCCTAACACGGAAACTCGGATAAGTAATGATATAAAAGATTATACGGAGGAAAAAAAGAAACAGTACGTAGATCAGCTTACGAAAAAGAATATCAAAATGTTTGCGAATCGTGATGAGGCAGTGAAATTCAGGACAGCTAATTCACATAGGGTAAAAGGTTCGAAAGATGGTTATGCATGGAACGAAAACTATGACAAGGACATAGCAAAAGCTGTTGACTGGATCATAGAATATTTTATGGTAAAGGACTCCAGCTGGGCTGTACTTCGGGAAGAAAAGAGACTTAAAATACCTAAGCACAAATACACGATCCCGAATATTGATACTATGAAGAACAAATATGAAAAGCAGGGGGATAATAACTGTTATTGCTGTTCTGGAACAGCATCTTATAACCAGTTTATACGTAATGAGATTGCAAATAAAAGAAAAGTTACCGACAATAAAGAAGTGGATCAGTATGCCCTCAGAGAATATTTGCCGGAATTTGCTAACCGGGATATTATGAAAAACCATATCGCTAATTCAGTTGGTGTAGATCCCGATTCTAATGATGCAGAGGAATTGACAAATGATAATTATGATAAATACAAAAATGAGATCCTTGAGTATGCCGGTAAGAATAAAGATGCTGTAGGCAGCGTATTTGAACTGGCTGATTTCTTCCTTGCAAAACAAAAGGATATAGCAATGCACAGAGTGCTTTTCCAGATACCGTCAGCCGAATATAAAGAAAGACAAAATATTAATGATGTAATTCAGCTAAAAAAATATACAAAAGATGAGAAAAAAGTTGCCGACCATAGATATAATAATGTTAAGGCATGTTTTCTCGATAAGGTAAATGAAGTGCTGAGGACAGGGAATACGGTTACTATCGTTGGAAATTTATGTGGTGAATTGAAGCATTATCTGACGATATACGGTATAGAAGGAAATAAGCTGCTGTATATGGATTCTCTGAAACCCAATGAAAAGAATCTTAAGGCGGATGTTGATGAATTCTTCCTTAAACGTGATGGCCTGGGACAGACTATTGAGATCAACTGGTTTTCAAAGGTCGGTGATGTTAAGCAGTTAACCGGTAAATATAGGAATCTGAATTATGATAAGAATAACGGATTTTCGCTTAAGGAAAGGACCACAGATGAGGTAAATAATGTAGGGCATACTCTGGGAGTTGGTGCATCAGAAGATGTACCGGGAGTTGTAGGCGTAACCGAGAGTATATATGTACCTATTAAATTTGGGGTGCCCGAAGCGCAGAATAACTGACAGGGTTATCTGCCAACGTGAATGAAAAATGAAAGCAGGATCAGGAGGATGTCATAATGGCATATCAGTCCGATAAAAAAGACAGTGCAAAGAAAATGAACAGCGTAAGCAGGTATCTTAAGCAGATGAAAACCTGCTACAGCCTGGCAAAGGATTATGGGCCTTTAAGCGATATAGGAAGCGATATGCTTTTGAGAGCGGAATCGGTGAGGCGGGAGTATGAAGAGCGTAATACTCCGCTGCTCACAGCTGTTACGCCGGAGAATTCAGAGGCGTTTGCGGATCTTATATCCGATGATGTGATCGAGGATATCAATACGGGCAAAATGATGGGACTGGGTATATTGAGGACGGAAGACGGAGCCTCCGTTCCTGTGGGAGCTTGTGCATACAAGTGGATAGTTTTGCCGAAAGAAGTTGATGAAAAACCTTTTGCCGATATCAGATGGATCTTTGTTGAGCCCGGACCTGATGAGAAAGATATAGCTGACCAGCTGATAGCCGAGATGATAACCCTGGCGCTGAAAAGAGATGCTTCTGCATTGACTGCAGGTTTGACAAAAAAAAGATTCACCGGAGTTCTGGCTAAGGTTTTTGATGAATGGAATTTTTATGTGTCCGAGGGTATAGACAGTATGTTCCGCTGTAAGATAAGCGATATCGGAAACAATCCCAAGATCGAAGCTGCGGCTGATGCTGCGATACCGCTGGGGACACTGTCAGTTGGCAGACAAAGGGAACTTATAAAAAGATACATGAAGCAGAATGAACAGATGGATATGTTTGATGATATCGGTCCGGATCCCGGATACTATGACGGTGATATTAGCTGTTTTGTAGGTACTGAAAAAGATCCGAAAGGATTGCTGCTGGTACATAAGAAACCCTCAGGACTTCTGGTGGGTGAGTTCTTCGACCGCAGTCCGGAATCGGGTATATCGGTACTGAATATGCTTTCTTCCTGTATTGATAACACTGCAGGAAAGTACAGCAAAAAGACAGAGATCACATTCTTTGCGGAAAATGAAGCCGTAGAAAAATTTCTGGATAAGCTGATACCAGTGCAGAGAGCAATACCTATGGTTGAAGCTGTATTGAACATCTGAACCGGATACCGTGATACAGGGAGATAATAAAATGCCATCAGTGATATTAAAAAAAGGCGAAGGCCGGACCATAAAAGCCGGAGGCGCCTGGATATATGATAATGAGATAGACCGTATAGACGGTAAATTTGAAAACGGGGACATCATAGATGTCCTCGATTTTGACGGGTATTTTATGGGTAAGGGATTCATAAATACCAATTCAAAGATCACCGTACGTATGTTAAGCCGCAAAAAGGATGTTACGATAGATGGGAAGTTTATCGGACAGAGAGTAAGGGATGCCTGGAATTACCGTAAAGAGGTGATCGATACTTCCAGCTGCAGGCTTATATTCGGGGAAGCGGATTTCCTTCCGGGTATAGTTGTGGATAAATTTGCTGACGTGCTGGTGGTGGAATCACTGGCACTGGGTATCGACAGATGGAAAGAAGTGATCATTGATGAGTTAAAAAAGGCTCTGGCAGAAGATGGCATAAATATCCGAGGCGTATATGAACGCAGCGACGCCAAGGTGCGCCTGCAGGAAGGAATGGAACGCAGTAAGGGCTTTATAGGTGATGCGTTTGATACCAGGGTAGAGATAGTTGAGAACGGCGTGCGTTATATAGTTGATGTGGAGGATGGCCAGAAGACAGGTTTCTTTCTGGATCAGAAGAACAACCGCGCTGCCATACATAAACTTTGCAGGGGAAAGAAAGTACTGGACTGCTTTACCCATACCGGATCCTTTGCTTTAAATGCAGGTATAGCAGGCGCAGCAGAAGTACTGGGCGTGGATGCTTCCCAGCTGGCTGTGGATCAGGCAACAGAAAATGCAAAGCTTAATGGCCTTGAAGATAAGGTTAAGTTTAAATGCGCCGATGTGTTTGAATTATTGCCGGAGCTGGAAGCTGCAGGTGAGAAATATGATGTGGTGATACTGGATCCTCCGGCATTTACCAAATCACGCAACTCCATAAAGAATGCCGTTAAAGGATACCGGGAGATAAATCTTCGCGGTCTCAAACTGGTAAAGAACGGAGGCTATCTTTGCAGCTGCTCCTGTTCGCATTTCATGGATCCGGAGCTCTTTGCAAAGACGATACGCGAGGCGGCTTCCGGCGCCCATAAGCGCCTCCGTCAGGTAGAATTCCGCACCCAGGCAGCGGATCATCCCATACTGTGGGCCGCAGACTCAAGTTATTATCTTAAATTCTATATCTTCCAGGTGGTTGAGGAAAAATAAAAAGGGGTTCTGACCCCTTTTTAAAATGCTTTTTCGAAGCAGAGAAAATCCTGATCATACATATGACATTCACCGGCCATTTTAAAGCCGAAAACCTCATAGCAGCGTATGGCTTTTACATTGTGCCTGTTTACCAGAAAGTGGATCCCCTTAAAACCGCGGCGTTTCAGCTCATCCATCCCGAATTGGAGCATGATCCTGCCAAGGCCCTTATTCTGCTCCCCGGGCAGCACTGCAAGCCGGGCCAGTTCACCTTCGGGATATATGTTCTTATCCCAGCAGGGGAGACGGTCTACATCCTCGTCTTCTTCCAGAGATATGGCGGCTTTTATTATACCGTCTTCCTTCATTATAAAGAGGGCATCCCTTGAAAGATCGAAACTGATGGTCTCATCCGACGGATAGCCCTCCGTCCATGGACAGAACTCCCGTCCCTTCTGTGCATCATAAAGGGCTAAGATCTCTTTGCGGTCTTTTTCACTTGCTTTGATTATCTCGTATGCCATAACGATCCATATTCTATCATTATTTTGGAAAAATGCAAACAGCATACCCTGTCGCGTGTCTTATGGACTATAAGTCCGGGTCCGGCTTCTTTTTTATTTACTCTTGTCTTTTTAGTCAAATGTGATAAAATATCCCCCGTGTCGGATAACATTTTTACTATATTAGAATACAGTATCAAGAACGCCATAGCCTGTGTGAAGAATATGGATTATAACCATGTACTTCTGTTGTGGGCAGTGGGCGTTGTTTTTGTAGTTTTTTTTATAAGAAATCTTCATTCGGCGATAAAGAAGCGCCGTGAGATCATCTGGTCTACGGTATCTGCCCTGTTTGTATGTCTGCTGATGTTCAGCTGTATTGTGGCGGATGCGGAGGGGACGCTGGTATTCCTTCCGGGTGATACGCCGGAGAATAAGGTTACCCATTTCTTTGACAGCGTGGTGGCCGGAGACATGGAGGCTGCGTCAAGAGATCTTGCTACTCCGCGACAGCTTATCCAGCTTCCCGAAGAAATGAGCGATACAGATTCTCTCTATTATGAAGCTCTTAAGTCCAGCTTTTCTTATTCCCTTTATGGTACGGCTATAATGGATAAGACCCACGCAGTACAGACCGTGGAGTTTACTTATCTTGATCTGAATGCTCTGCCCGATCCCATACATGAAAATGTTATGGAGGAGCTGGAGCGTGTAGTTGACGAGCGCAGAAAAGATGATGTTTATGATGAAAACGAAAACTACAAGCCGGAGATACTTGACGAAGTATACCATGACAGCGTTGCAAAGATCCTGGAAAGTGCACAGGACTACTATGTGAGTACCTGTCTTGATCTGTCACTGGATTATACAAACGGTAAATGGGTAATAGATCCGGCTGACGATATGCTTACAGCTTTTGCAGGCGGTTCGACTGCCGGTGCAAATTTTGCAAACAACGCCAAGAGTGAAGTGCTGGGAGAACTGACCTATATTCCCAAACACTATACCATAGCGGAGGATGTGCTTCTGCCCCCTGCGCCTAATCCTGATAAGTACGGCAAGACCGATGACCCGGAAGTGATACAGGCTATACTGGATCAGTATCCCAGACTGACGGGCATCGATGAACCTTTCTGGAATAAGGATATCCAGCTGCGTGAGGGCAGTTTCAACTATTATGCCGATGAGACAATTGTAGTTATCGCATGGCGCGAGACTTATAATATGAAGAACTGCACTTTTGCTGATATTTATATTGCGGATCCTTCCCAGCTTCGCCGCAAGCTTACGGAGGATACCTATGGATCCGCTGTGCACAAGCCGGCTTCCGCACTTGCAAAGGAGGCCAATGCGGTTATCGCGCTTAACGGTGATTTCTATAAGTTCCGTACCGTGGGCGTGACCAGTTATCAGCGTACATTATATCGCTTCAATCCCGGACAGCTGGAGCTCTGTCATGTGGATGCTTCGGGTAACCTCAATTTCACCTATGCAAATGAACTTAAGACAAAGGAAGAGGCGGAGCAATACATAAAAGATAACGATATACTCTTTACCCTGGCCTTTGGTCCGGTACTTGTTGAGAATTATGAGATACATCCCAGCTCACCTTCCTATCTGCTGGGACAGGTGGGTGAGATCTATTCCAGATCCGCACTGGGTCAGCGCGGCAGCGGACATTACCTGCTGATGACCATGAACTATGGCGGAAATATCGAAGATTCCAAGAAAGCAATGAAAGACATGGGCGTGGAGCGCGCATACGCCGTGGACGGCGGACAGACTGCCGAGATAGTACTGAATAATCAGATGTTCAATCCCGTGGATTACCGCAACGAGCGTTTTGTCAGCGATATAATCTGCTTTGATACGGCATTGCCGGAGGATGAGAATAAATGAATCCGATAGCCATAATCGTTGACAACACACAGATACACTGGGATGCTATAATAATCGTGCTGGCTATACCGGCGTGGTTCTTCAGTTTCCATTCACTCTATTGTGCCAATAAGGGAAGCCGTCTGGCTGCCTGGATATTCCTGCCTTTTGCGGTGCTTCTGGGAGCGATCACTTCAAGGCTTTTATACTGGTACAGCCATGTTGAGCAGTACAAGGGGCTTTCACAGGCGTTGGAGGATTTCAATATAGGATGTTTCTCCATGCTGGGAATTCTGCCGGGACTGTTCCTGGCAGCAGTACTGGTGAGATGCCTGCGCCTTGCCAAAAGCCTGCCGGCATTACTGGATGCGCTGGTCCCCGCAACATCCATGGGTATGGGCCTTATGTATCTGTCCTGCCTGTTCAATTATAACTGCCGCGGCAAATTTATCGTAGATACCGTTTCCATGCAGCATCTGCCTTTTGCATCGCCGGTACCCGAGGCCGGAGAGATGAGCTACCGCTTTGCAACTTTCTTCTGGAGTGCGGTATTTATGTTCATCCTGTCTTATATCTGCACGGAGTTCTATTATATAAAGAAAAAAGAGAAGGGCTCCACAGCCTGCTTCTTCCTGCTTTTGTTCAGTGCAGGCCAGTTTATATTAGACAGTACGCGCTATGATGCGGAATACTTCCCTTTCAACGGATTTGTCAGCATACTGCAGATATTTGACGGCGTATGCATACTGGCACTGACCATAGCTTTCAGCATCCGTGCGGTAAAACGCCGCGGTTTCAAATGGTACTATGTTCTGTTATGGCTGGGACAGGCCGGCGCCATGACTGCCACCGGAATGATGGAGTACATGGTACAGCGTTATTCCGACCGACACCTTCAGTATTACGGTTTCATGGGGATGTCCTGTGTGGCAATGTTCCTTATCGGGTTTGTATTGTATCTGCTGGGCTGCCGTAAGAAAGCTTCCATAAGAAAGGTGGAGAAGCCTGAGGTAGAAGCTCTTGAAGAAGAGATAATTGAGGAGTTTGCAGAAGAAGAGATAATTGAGGAGTTTGCAGAAGAAGAGATAATTGAGGAGTTTGCAGAAGAAGAGCCGGCTGAGCCGGAAGCTGTTGTCAAAGCAGAGCCGGTAAAAGCAGAGAAACGGAAGAAGTCCGGAAAAGCAGAAGATGAGGAGCTTGATATGCTGGATCTGGGAGATACCAGGAATCTGACGCTTATCGATGCAGAGGGTTATCTTTCAAAAGAGGCGGCCGAAGTTGATGATGATGAGTATCTGACCCAGGAGGATATGGATACCGACAGATTTGAACGCAGGGAACACGGAAAGCGTAGAAGGCGCAGATATACGGAAGATGAGTATGACGAAGATGATGAAGAGAAGGACAAGCGCCCCGCTATCATGGCCTTCATCTGCGCTGTCCTGGCTGCCGTAGGCCTTGGCGCATTGTTCGCATCGCGAAAGAAGGATTGACGCCTGTCATCCTGAGCGAAGCGAAGGATCTTAAATTACCCCCAAATGGCGGTAGCCTTAAAGGAAAAAATGTTTTATATTTATCACAGGATATCGAAAGGTATCCTGTGATATTTTTTGCACATCGGGAGCAGGATTTGGAACGATTCAGGTTTGCAGACAAAAGAATAATCGTTACCTGTGTGATACTGCATATTCTGGGGATAATATGCTGTATGATACATGTTGATCATTTAAAGCCCCACAACTTATCGACCTTTTCATATTGCATACTGGTGATAGTGTGGGGGATCTCCATCAAGCGCAGGATACTGGATGGGAAGGTACGGCACCGTATCATAACATCATGCATATTTATGCTTCTGTTATTTTTTATGCGTATGTGGAAACACTCTTATTTCCCGGATGTGGTACCTGTCGAGGAAGCGGTATGGTATTCATATTACATACCTATGACAGCGATCCCGATGTTCATGTTCATGGCGGCGATGCGCGTGGAACCCGTCAGGGATGAAAAAAAGGTGGCGATAGCGGAAAAGGTGATGCTCATATCGGATATCCTGATATCTGTCGTAGTGATGACGAACGGTCTGCACGGCATGGTGTTTAAGATCAAGGTACATCCGGATAAAGATTATACCCACGGATGGTTTTACTTCGTGATCCTGGCGTGGATGGTGATATTCGGTCTGGGCACGTTTATAATGCTCATGAGAAAGTGTTCCTTATCCGCGGCAAAGAAATACTGGTATATCCCTGCGGCTTTTATAGCTGTAGGACTTATAATGCTTGTCTGGTATACAGTTAAAGGCGGTTCCCCCAGGATAGGCACTTCCAAACTTTTCCATCTGCAGGAGGCGTATTGCATACCGTTCATAAGTGCGATCGAGGGTGTAATACAGACGGGGATACTGGCAGCCAATTCGGGTTATTCCACCCTTTTTGATTATTCCACGATCAACGCATGTATTTTTGATAAAAAGCATATCCCTGTGCTTTCCTCAAAAAACTGGAAGGATGAAGCTGATGAAGATCACAGGATATGCAGCGCGGAAGTTTCCGGAGGCAGTATAAGCTGGGCCGAAGATGTAGGTACCATAAGACGGCTTAATGCGGAGCTCGAAGAAGTCACGGAAGAACTGGAAACAGAGAATGATCTTATAAGACAGGAAAATGAAGTGCGCGCCGAGCGCGTGGGTTACGAAACCAGAAACCGTTTATATAACAGGATAGCTGCAGCAGTGAGGCTTCAGGCGCTTAAACTTGACGAGCTGCTGAATAAAGTATCCGATGATCCGGAGACATTTAAAGCAGAGCTGGTATATGCTTCTGTACTGGGAGCATATATTAAACGCATGGGAAATCTGATGCTTCTTACGGAGAAGGGTCAGCTGCTTGATTCGGAAGAGCTGGCGCTTGCGATAAATGAGTCGCTGGATTATCTGGCGCTGAAGGGATGCATATGTGATATGCAAAAGAAGGGACAGGCAAAGCTTATTCCGGATCTGGGGATGCTGGCGTACGAACTGTTAGAGGCGGTTTTTGAAGATGTATGGTCGCGTATTAATTCCTGTCAGGTAATGCTGGATTGCACAGAGGGATTAAAGCTGGCTATTGCAGTGGATGCGCGTCCCGATTCCATATCTTCCGTATGGAAGGACAAACAGATAAAGGAAGCCGGCGGAAGACTTACATCAAGGTATGAGGACGATACCTATTACATCACTCTGGAGGAGGCCGTATGACATATACAATGCTCTCCGTAACAGCCAGAGGTTTTATGCTCGTACTGATCACGGCGATCCAGCTGGTATATATATATTGCATCATAAGGATGATCCACTTAAAAAAATTTAAATGGGATCTTGCATTTACTGTTGTTATGACCCTGATCTGTTTTTTCTTTCTGCAGCTCATGACTATGATTCAGCAGAAAGACTTTATTCCGGATTCGGGACTGCCGCTGGTGATATTGTGTCCGGCTATTGTGCTCTTGCTGATGTATGCTGTCTTTCAGGTATTAAATATCACACGCTGGCGGAGAGAGAATCTTTCGGCTATGTCGATCAAAGAAGCTTTTGACAGACTGCCTGCCGGACTCATGTATTATTCCCGTGGCGGGATACCTGTAATGATAAATGAAACAATGCAGAGGATAAGTCATGAGCTGTTCGGAAAGTGGATCTCCGACGCAGAAGCGTTTTGGGAAGAGATAAAGCAAAACTGCAGGGAGACCGATATCCCGGATGATAAGGCTATAGTAGAGAACGGCAAAGGCAGAGCATACAGTTTCAGCAGAAGCCTTATGCATATCAAAAAAGTAGATGTATATGAGCTGACGGCGGTGGATATCAGTGATGAATATGAGCTTAGACGCAGGCTGGCCGTCAGCCAGGAAAGAGCAAGAGGATTAAACATACGTCTCAGGACGCTGATGGGAACCATAGAATATGTGACTATGAACCGCGAGCTTCTGCAGCTTAAGACTTCGCTGCATGATAATATAGGACAGTGCATACTGATCGCAAAGAGATATGTTTATTCTCCGGAAAGCATTGATAAGCAGCGTATGCTGGATTTTTGGAGAGATAATATACATCATCTGACAAATGATGAGCCGGAGGAATGGGAATTACCTTACTATGTTATTTCCAAAGAAGCGGACAGACTGGGAATAAAATTAAATATCATCGGAGAGCTGCCTTCCGAGAGCAGGCTGATCCCGGTGATAGATGCAGCCATATCCGTTCACATAGGAAATACACTAAAACATGCAGACGGCACCGAAGCAACGGTAGCGGTTAAAAAAACAGCAGACAGCCTGGAGATTAGTTTTACCAATAACGGAAGGCAGCCGGATAAGGAAATAGAGGAAAAAGGCGGTCTTAAGAATCTCCGCAGCCAGGTTGAGGATGCCGGAGGAAAGATGGAGATAATATCCATGCCGGAGTTTGAGATGAGGATAACATTTCCGGGCATATCATCCTGAGCGAAGCGAAGGATCTTTATAAACAGAACTACATTTTTTCGATAAGGAGATAGTAACTATGTCATATAAAGTAATAATAGCCGAAGATTTCCGCATGATACGCGAGATATTTGAGAATGCGGTGCAGCAGGCTGAAGGATTTGAACTGGGAGCTTCTTTTCCTACGGCAGCGCAGGCAGTCAAGTATCTGGAAAAGGATGATGCGGATCTGGTGCTGATGGATGTGCTGATACCCGGAAGTATGAGCGGTCTGGAAGCTGCGGCTATTATTAAAGAAAAAAAGCCGGAGATAAAGATCATAATAGTAACCTCCATGCCTGAGCTCTCTTATGAAAAGCGGGCTCAGGAAATAGGCGTGGAAGGTTTCTGGCAGAAAGAGGTGCAGGAACAGCCTATACAGGAGATAATGCAGCGTGTGATGAATGGTGAGACCGTTTATCCGACGGAACAGATACAGGTAAATATAGGAAATGCTAACAGTACGGAGTTTACCGACAGAGAGATAGAGATACTTCGTGAACTGGTATCCGGCGCATCCAATAAAGAGATTGCCGAAAAGCTGTTTATCGATTCATCTACAGTTAAGATGCATATCTCAAATATGCTGGCCAAAACCGGATTTCACAGCCGCCTGGAACTGGCGGTTAAGGCAAGACATTTTGGAATTGTTATAAGTGAATAAAAAGAATAAGATCTTTCGCTGACGCTCAGGATGATTATCCGTGTCATCCTGAGCGAAGCGAAGGATCTTTTTTATTGGAATTACTTAGCCTCACTGACTGTTACATTGATTGTAATGGTCTTGCCGTCGATCTTGGCTGTGAATTTACATGTTCCCTTTGATCTTGCACGTACACTTCCGTATTCATCGATGAACGCAACATCAGGTTTGCTGGTCTTAAAGATCACATCCTGTTCTACGGATTCATTGAGATTTACAAAGGTATCTTCGCCGACAGCCATCTTAAGATCATACTTGTTTTTACCCTTAGCAGCTGTCATAAAGCCTGAATCATCTGTGAGTGCTATGTCTTCTACATAGACATCCACGGAATAGGTAAGTTCATTTCCGCTGGCGGTGAGAACAGTATGTCCGGGATTGGCAGGGATGATCTTTTTATTGTTTTTAATTGTCACAATACCTTCATCAGATGCTGACCATACGGGTTTCTTAAGATCTTTGATGCTGATGGTTTTGGATGCGCCTTTAACATTTGCAATATGGATAGTGCGCTTTTCTGCGGAAACCTTTTCTTTTACGGAAACTGTGCAGGTATAGGCTTTTCCGTTGATATATGCGCTGACTTTTGCGGTTCCTTTGCTTACGGCGGTAACTTTACCATTCTGATCAACTATTGCCACATCAGGGGAAGCACTGTGCCATAATACTTTGTCAAGGTTTTCATGGTCATAATTAAGAACTATCTGATCACTTACTATTGCATCTGCTTTATCTATTTCCAGTTTAAGAGATTTTGTTTCAAGCTTGGGAGCCGATACGTGGATCGTTACCGAGCAGGTATCGTCTCCCTTTCCGCCGGTAATGACAGCCTTGCCTTCCTTCTTTGCATTGAAAACTCCTTTTTTACTTATGCTGATGACCTTTTTGCCTTCTTTATCTACAGTCCATCCCTCACCTATATTGAACTTCTGGCCTTTTACCAGATAAAGATCTGTAGTGGTGCCCGGAAGCAGAGACGGTACGGGGTCGAGAGCGGAACCGCTGCTGTAAATGGGATCCGGCCAGGGTGCGGGTTCTTCGGGTTTGACAGGGTTTCCGTTCTCATCAAGCCATTGTGCATAAAGAGTAAGATCGTTATTTACCGGGGTATCGAAGTCATATTTATTTTTGCACGCTGATTCTATATACCAGTCGCCGAATTTTATTTTGTTATCGACCGGCGGGGGAGGCGCGCATACCTTGTCGCCTTTGCCTATTACACGGGGAGGTATGGCAGTGAGTCCATGTCCGTTCTGGTTAAAAGTGACGGTAACTTTTTCTGTAACGGAATTTAAACCGATCTTTATTTTCTTTACGGGATTACCGTTACTGTCTACGACAGCCTGGCCGTTTCTGCCTTCTATCTTGACAGGAGCGATCTTTGTACCTGAAGGCTCTTCTATGAATGAAGGTGAATATATTTCTATAGTTGAATTCGGAGCGGGGTTTGCCATAACGGCGCCTTCAGAGCTTTCTGCTTCTATGGCGGCTCCGCTGATGATAAGGGAACTTGATCCCATGATGCCGATCCGGGTTCCTGTGAGTACATAATTGCCGCCGGTTAATGTCAGATCGCCGAAAGAGGCGACTATTCCGACGAATCCGCTTTTTATGGTTATGTTTCCTCCGTTAATACAAAGAGGTGCAAATGAGGCAGAGATGCCGATATTAACTGCTTCGATATCCAGATCTGCATCTATAGTAAATGACGGTATTCTATTAAAATCCTCCGGACGCAGGGATAAGCCTGTATAACCATTGGTGAGTTTTGCGCTTCCCTTTATTATAAGGTCTTCACAGGCGCATATATTGGCGCTGACTGTAGGGGCTTTGCTGTCTTTTGTTGTTATCTTATCGATGACTGCATTTTTAAGAGTAAGCGTATGGCTCTCCGGATCAAAAGAAACTTTGCCATCGCCAAGAACATTATCCTTATTGGATTCTGTGATCTGTACGTCGCCTATCCATACCTTATATGTTGCGGGATCGTTGTCATCTTCGTATTCATCTTCAATTATGTCGCCAAGTCCCAGTTCCGTTAATAGATCGTCTGCAAGCCCGGCAGCGTCATCATTTGCTGTCAGCTCTGCGTCAGTTGTTTCATCATCCGCCGCCATTGCATAAAGCCCCATGTCAGGGATGCACCCCAAAAGCAGCAGGATGCTCATGATAAGGCTCCACATTCGGGTTTTTGTTTTGTACATTTGATTTCCTCCTTTTTGAATGATCCTGTGAGTGAAGTGTTCCTTTAGATATATGAATAAGGAAACTTTGAAATAATTCTAACAACTGCAGACCTGAAAATCTACCACACATGGTTTCCATTTGCGCACTTTAAAAGTGCAATTTTGCGCGAGATAGTAGCTACCTTAACTTAACCACATGTACATAACTAAAAAAATGAAATTCGAAAAAAAGCC
>CAMVRS010000094.1 GCA_947169935.1 uncultured Lachnospiraceae bacterium | reverse complement strand
GGGATCATCTCTGGAAACCTTTGGCATATCTACTGCTTTGTGTGTACTGGTTTAATCCACTCATGTGGCTTGCATACAGCCTTCTTTCCAGGGATATTGAATACGCCTGCGATGAAAGGACTGTTTCCGGATATGATATGAAAGACAGGAAAGCATATGCCGCGGCGCTGCTCGAAAACAGTATTCAGAAGAAACTTGTAATGGTATGTCCCCTTGCATTTGGGGAAGGAAGTATAAAAGAAAGGGTGAGAAAAGTGTTAGATCATAAGAAACCGGCATTTTGGATATGTATAGTTTCCCTGGCTGTAGTTGCGATCGTAGGGATATGTTTTGCAACAAAGCCGAAGAACGATGGGGATACAGTAGCTACGGAAGAAGGTGGAGTTGCGACAGAGGATGGAGCATTAGCAGTGTCACAGGATACTGTGGAGAGTGAAGCAACGATGAGCATAGCCGGTGAAAATAGGGAGTGGAACTGGCCTACGATACATAAGTATGGTATTGGGACAAGGAGTGCTACTGATGCGCCTGACTATATAGAGATACATGCCTCATATCTGGATCCTGCCTTTGCAGCATGTACGGGAGATATCGTTGAGACAGGAAACAATGCTGAGTGGGGAAACTATATCGTACAGGACATCGGAGATAGTGTAACTCTGAAATACGGACATTTAAAGGATATATATGTAAATAAAGGTGATCATGTAGAAGCGGGAAGAGTTTTAGGTAATATATCAGAGGGGAATAAGCCCGGGAAGGCAGAGTTGTTATTTGCAATATTCAACAATGAAATAGCTGTGGATCCTATCACGGTCACAGACAACTGGATATACGTAGAGTATGAGGATCTTAAGTTGTTGAACAGTACTTTGAGTTATAGGATTTGGAATTATCCGGAAGATGATACTCCCGGGATAAATCTGGATGTGGATTCATTCGGATTTGATGAACAGGGAGGTGTTATAAAGCTTCAGGTAAAAGTTGATAACAGGATTTATGATGATACTGAGATACAGTCACCTGAGTTTCAGGAGATGGTCGATGAAATATCAGACAGACTGAATGATTCGCTAGAAGAGGTATTCATGGTTGTTTTGGAAGGCAGGATAGATAAGAATCGGTACAGGGTTGAAGCAGAGATAATGCCGGGAGCCTGGGAGAAAGATATTGTTATTGAACGCCTGCAGGAGCAAGGAAAACTATAAGCATATGAACTTTGGAAGGAGTAACGGAGAAATGAATATGAAAACACTTGGCATCATTATACTTGTTTTAGCGGTAATAATACTATTGATAGGCATAATTTCACCGCTCAACATTTTTGTTTGTGCCCTGTTCGCTGCATTATTCTTCCTGCTTGGGGGGATAATCATAAAAAAATATCAATAGTAGCGGAAATAAAACACAACTTAAGATGTATAAAGGTTAATGGGAGGCCACAATTACGTCGAAGCATGGTATAAAAGGGCTTAAAGGAATAACAAAGATGGAATTATTTATATATATTATAGCCACTCTTCTTTTTAATATATTATTGGGTCCGGCGTTGCTGGCGGTGCTTATATTGTTTTGGGTAATGAAGGATGAGAGGAAAAAGCTTTTGCCGGTTATGGCTATATTGCTATTCTTGACAGGAACCCTGGGAATATGGGGCGTATCTCACAGGTCCCATCCCGGAGTAAATGATTGGGCGTTTCTTGGAAAGAATATAACTGCTATTGAAGATAAATACGGTAAATTTGAACAGATAAAGTATAATGAAGACGGATCCGGATATGCTGTGCTTATGACGAATGATATTGTGTGGTATGATGTGTCTGAGTGTAATGAATATGCATGTTATCGAATGGATTTTGATACAGAAGGTAAGATAATAAAGACACGATGCGAATATCCATTGGGTGGATAATAATCTCCTGTGCTCATTTGTGTATTCTTTTTACTGCTCGAAAGAGTCGTAGGTTAACTGGGAATATTGTTATTTGATCGTAAGGAAAACAACGGTATTATGAAAAAGAGTAATAGTAAAGCTATAGTTGTGTTTGTTATAGTTATTGCGGTGATATGGGTAGCCGCGATAGTTTGTTATAGTTCACGTATGTTTTTATGGCTTTCTAATAATGAAAAGGGATTTGAAGCTTTGATCGATGATATAAGGATCATGAAAGCATATCCCATAGAAAAGATACATTATCAAGATGGTAAATTCTTTGTTCAGCAATTGAGATATGATTATCAAACAGATGAATATTACATAGATTCGAGTGCATATGATGAATCTGATTTAGTATCAGAAAAAGGTATTCTGATGGATCGGTTGAACCAACGGGCAGACTCAAGAAGTTGAAAGAAAACTGGTATTTGGAAGAGGCTAAGGTAGATGTGGGATAAATTACTACAGGTATCCCAAACACAACTTCGGAGCAATGCCTGCAATTGGAAAAAAAAGAAAATGAGGTCCGGATATGTTTGATTAGCCCAAATCGAGCCCATTTTTGGTACAAAATTGGTACAAATTCCTTGACACGATCCCGGAAAGCCTGTAAAATAAGGCTTCGGAGACGCAGGATTAGTACATCGGTAGTATGCAAGCTTCCCAAGCTTGAGAGGCGGGTTCGACTCCCGTATCCTGCTTAATAACCCGTCAAGCACAAGAGGCGTGGTCGTGCTAGCACGGACCACGCTTCTTGTATTTGACGGGCAAACGCATCACTCATAAGGCGTGTTGCGCCTTATGAGTGATGCGTTTGGAATCGCGAAGCGATTCTTATTAAGCAGTTATCGCGGAGCGTCTGCGAATGCAGTAAATTACTGAGCGAAGCGAAGTAATTTGTTTATAAGCATGAAAGGCGAAGCCTTTTGATGTATGCGTTTGGAATCGCGAAGCGATTCTTATTAAGCAGATATTGCACAGCCCCTGCGAATGCAGTAAATCACGTGGCGAAAGGATAATCATGGCAGAAGATATCAATATATCAGAAGAAGATGGCCGGGTACTGCGCCAGCGGGATGAGAATCCCCTAAAGCCGGTACACAGCAATATGGTGGAGAATCTTAAGGAAGAGATCATCCAGGCATATGAGGCAGCGCTTGAGGCTAATGATAAGGATGTGATCAAGCGTATGGAGTGGGAGTTCTCCACTATAGGCGTATATAAAAAAGAACTGAAGGAATATGTAGCCCGGAGAAAGGCGCAAAGGGAGAATATAGCGGATGCTCCCGTTTGAGGAAAAATTCAGGAATTATCTAAAGAAGAATGCGGAAACGGTATTCATGCTGCTCGTAACGCTGGGCGGTGTGGCTGGCCGTTTCTTTTTGTGGGATATTTACACCGGAGATATGGGGGCATACCTTAAATGGTATAACCGGGCAAAGGAATGCGGAGGCTTGCCCGGCATTTACGAGCTGGGGCAAAGGATCAAAGGCTACAACGCGCTTTTCCAGCTCCTGACAGCGGCACTCACCCATTTACCCGTGGATCCGCAGTACATGTTCAAGATAGTATGGACTGTCTTTGACCTGCTGCTGGCAGCGGGAGTAGGCGTCCTGGTGTATCATCTATGTACAGACGGTGGAAAGCTGTCATTCCGTACAGCAAAGAATAAGCCTTTGGATAAGCCTGCATTACGAAAGGCAGCCATAGCATACGCCCTCAGCTTTATGTCCATGAACGTTATCTTTAATTCCGCAGCCTGGGGCCAGAGTGATGCGGTATATGTTTCTCTTATCATCTGGTCACTGGTGTGGATATTAAGGGATAAGCCGTTAAGATCCTTTATACTGTTGGGGCTTGCCTTTGCATTTAAGCTTCAGACCGTGTTTATCCTGCCTTTCTTTGTTTTTCTTTATGTTTATAAAAAGAGTTTTTCCTGCCTGTATTTCCTTTGCCTGCCGGCTATGCTTTTTATGAGCGCCCTGCCCAGGCAGATAGTCGGACTTTTATCACCCATGAATGTGCAGGCGGCGGGAACAGCAGCGGGCGTGGCCGCAAAAACCACAACGGCGCAGGGGCTGCCGGGCATAATCAATGTCTATATCGGACAGATAGCCTCCGGCGGACGGATGTATCTGGAGTATCCCAGTTTCTGGGCGTTTTTCCCTAATGAGGATCCGGATGTCTTTACGGACTTTTACAAATTCAGGAACGCAGCTATCGTACTGACCCTTATGATACTGGCGGCACTGGTGTATATGCTGCTTAAGGAAGAGCGGAAGTTTGATAATTGCCGGCTCATGTATGCGGCTATGGTTTTAAGCTTTACCACCGTATATTTCCTGCCCACCATGATAGACCGCTACGGTTACATTTACGAGATACTTGCGATAGTCCTTATCTTTCTTGATAAACGAAGCATCATTCCTGCAGCCCTGCTGCATCTGGTGATGTTCTACCAGATAGCAGGACGTGTGGGAATGGAGACACTGCCTGTAAGCATGCAGCAGCTTTCGTTCATACTGCTGATCATTTACGGCATGTATCTGTACCTGTTGTTCGGAAGCGGAAAGGAGGAGAGCAATGCCGGCGTTTGAAAAGAAACTCCTCATCTGGCTTCAGAAACATATGGATATATTGCTGATGATCGTGCTCACCGCCCTGGCGCTGCTGCTCAGATATCCTCTTTGCAGCCTTCATGCGGATATCTCCGGGAACGGGCTTAATAAGCTTATGATATTTGCGGACATACTGCTGGCCGTATCGGCGTATATCCTTGTTAAGATCTGTGCCGGGGATAAAACGAAGCGCGGCGCAGCCATAGCTTTTTCGGTAATGCTGTTTTCCGTGGGTAATCTGTTTGCTTCGGCGGTATACGGAAGAATGGATGCTCTCTGGACAGCGTTATGCATACTGGCACTTGTATTTATCATAAAAGAAAGATTTCTCTGGGCTTTTGTATTGCTGAGCGCAGCCTGCTTTATCAGCGCTTACGCTTTGCTGATCCTGCCTTTTGTATTCTTTATATATATGCATGACGGAAAATTCAGTATATTCTGCATCGCGGCTCCGGCAGCAGCGGCCTTTATCAGATGTCTTTCGGGGATAGATACGGCCGGCTGGTTCCCAGAAGGTTTTATCAGGGGACAGCTCTATGCCGCATATCCTTCCTTCTGGGGCTTTATAAGGGAGGATTCGGCCACGGAATTCGGGCGTTATCTGCCCCTTGCCTTTGTCATGACGCTTGTGGCGCTTATGATATTCTTTATGGTATTCTGCCGTAAGAAGTATGTCTTCGAAAAAGACAAAGCTTTATGGATCGCGTTTCTGGCATCCTTTATCACGGCTATGTTCATGCCGGGAATGGGGATGGGAGCGGCAGCGGTATATACCGTGCTTGCCTGGCTGCTCGCTGTCAGTGATCCGGTGCTGGTCATTCCGGCGCTGATCCTGGAAGTGCTCAGGATATGGCCGCAGGCTGCAGAGATCTACGGCAGGGAATGGATGGCTTTTCCTATCCAGGGGTTATGCTGGATACAGGCGGGAGTGTTATTCTTCTATATAATGCATTTTTATAAAAAAGTTCTTGACTCCCGTACGCAAGTATGATATTTTATCAGAGTGCCAAGCAGAGCAAGAGCTCTCACCCTGCGACCTTTATGAGTTTCAGGCGTTTGAATATGAAAGTATTATCTTTTATATATTAAACTGTGTGAGATACTGCCTGGCGGTATCTTTTTTGTTAGCAAGCAGAACAAGGGGGTAAACGACAATTAGCGATTTATTGATCAACGGACAGATCAGGGAAAAGGAAGTGCGTGTTATAGGCCCGGACGGTGCACAGCTGGGCGTTATGTCTATCCAGGATGCGCAGCGCGTAGCGGATGAAGCAGAGGTGGATCTGGTAATGATCGCACCCGGTGCCAAACCTCCCGTATGCAGGGTGGTTGATTACGGCAAATTCTGCTATGAGCAGAAGCGTAAGGATAAGGAAGCAAAGAAGAAGCAGCACGTTGTTGAGATAAAGGAGATACGTCTGTCTCCCAATATCGATACTAACGATCTGAATACAAAGATCAACGCAGCCAGGAAATTCCTGGCAAAGGGCGACAGGGTTAAGATGACTCTGCGTTTCAGGGGCCGTGAGATGGCGCATATGGCAAATTCAAAGCATATACTTGATGATATCGCTGAGGAACTGGCAGATGCAGCTACAGTGGAAAAGGCTCCCAAGGTTGAAGGCAGGACAATGACTATGTTCCTTGCGGCAAAGAAGCAGTGATGTTGATGCAAAACGGGTGATAAATTGCCCTTATGCAATAGAAGGTAAACAGGAGGAAAAAGAAATGCCTAAGATGAAAACAAGCAGAAGCGCGGCTAAGAGATTTAAGGTATCCGGTACCGGCAAGCTCATCCGCAACAAGGCGTACAAGCGCCACATTCTGACAAAGAAGTCCACTAAGACCAAGAGAAATCTTCGCCAGGATATCGTAACTGATCCTACAAATGCAAAGAACATGAAGAAGATCCTTCCGTACATTTGATCTTGTGCGGATTTACGAAAAAAAGATCGGAGGTAAATAAAAAATGGCCAGGATTAAAGGTGGCGTTAACGCTAAGAAGAAGCATAACAGAGTATTAAAGCTTGCAAAGGGATACAGGGGCGCACGTTCAAAGCAGTACCGCGTAGCTAAGCAGTCAGTAATGCGTGCACTTGCATCTGCATATGCAGGCCGTAAAGAGAGAAAGCGTCAGTTCCGTCAGCTGTGGATCGCACGTATCAACGCAGCTGCTCGTATGAACGGACTTTCCTACAGCAAGTTCATGTATGGACTTAAGCTGGCAGAAGTTGATATCAACCGTAAGATGCTGTCCGAGATGGCAGTTAATGATGCTGAGGGCTTTACCGCTCTGGCAGAGCTTGCAAAGAGCAAGATCGCATAATATATCATTCTGTAAAATCTGAGTTATTTGGAACTGTGGCCCGGAAACGGAGCTGCAGCTTCCCGATAACTTTTTTTAAACTTGTCACCTGAGCGGAGTTCGGATAACTGTCATCCTGAGCGGAGTTCGGATAACTGTTATCCTGATCGAAGCTCTGATAACTGTCATCCTGAGCGAAGCGAAGGATCTTACCGGGGGTTAATATAAATGGGAAAACTGGAAGGACTGCATCCTCAGGAGGTATTTGAAGCCTTTGAGGAGATATGCGGAATACCGCACGGTTCTTATAATATAGATGCTATAAGCGATCATTTGAAGTCCTGTGCCGAGGCTCAGGGCTTTGAGTGCATTCAGGATAAAGAAAAAAATATCATCATCAGGGTGCCGGCAAGCGAAGGCTATGAAGACGAGCCGGTGCTGATACTTCAGGGCCATATGGATATGGTAGCAGTTCATGCGGATAAGGCCGTGGATATGAAGAAGCATATCCTTGACATAACGCATGATGATGAGTGGGTATATGCTGTGGATTCCAGCCTGGGCGGGGATGACGGCATAGCAGTGGCCATGATGATGGCGATAATGAGGGACCGGAGCATTTTGCATCCCACATTGGAGCTTCTGATCACCACGAATGAAGAAGTGGGAATGGACGGGGCAGTGGGCCTTGATACATCACTGCTTAAGGGAAAAAGACTCTTAAATCTTGATTCTGAAGATGAGGGGATTTTTACGGTGGGCTGTGCCGGCGGAGTGCGGGTAGTGGCCCATTATCCTTATGATACAAAAGAAAAAGGGGGAGCCGAAGCGTACAGGGCGTCCATACATGTGAAAGGCCTTCAGGGCGGACATTCCGGCCAGATGATACATAAGGGCCGAGCCAACGCCTGCCGGATCGCTGCCAGGATATTATACCGACTGGCGGATCTGGGCGTGACCATGCATTCCATCAACTGCGGAACTGCGGCGAATGCCATAGCCAATGAGGCGTATGCGGAGATATCAGTGCCTGTTGAAAAGCAGTTTGAAGTGATAGATGAATTCGAGCGTCTAAAGAATGAGATAAAGCATGAGTATCACGGCAAAGATGATGATATGGAACTGATACTGTCGCCTATGGATCTGACGGGACCTGCTTTTGCAGACGCCGAGCAGACCAAGCGATTTGCGGCGTTCATCATCTGTGAGCCGGATGGCGTACAGGCTATGAGCGGTACTGTTGAAGGGCTGGTAGAGACTTCCCTTAACTTGGGGATATTAAAGAGTGAAAAAGGGAGTATAGATGCCACTTTTGAGCTGCGCAGCATGATAGGCAGCGCGGCAGCGCATTTAAAAGACAGGGTGGTGGAGATAGCAGGCAGCTTCGGCGCCGGTACTGAGGTTTCATCATCCTATCCTGAGTGGGAATACAGGGAAGATTCACCGCTTCGTGATAAAATGGTAGCAGTATTTAAAGAGATGTACGGCAGAGAGCCTGTGATCGAAGTGATCCATGCAGGACTCGAATGCGGCGTACTGGCAAAGAAGATAGAAGATTTTGATGCTGTTTCAATAGGCCCCGATATGCAGGATATACACACTGTAAATGAAAAGCTGAATATAGAGAGTGTGGGACGCTGCTGGGATTACGTTAAGGAAGTACTTAAGAGGAAGGGCTGATATGAATGATCTGAAAGAATTCTGGGGCATGATGAATGTCCTGGATAATGCAGATGATGTGGCGGTTTTTGTAGTAAGCGGACGTGATCAGACGCTGCTATACTGCAATCACCTGGTGACTGTGCTGACCAATGCCCATACAGGATCGCCTGTATCTAAAGTATGGGATATGGAGGATTACCGTAAGGCCACCACGCGCTGCAATGAGGGCGGAACCTACCGCTATGTGGTGGAACAGTCCGGCTTTGGCAAGTGCAGGAATGTAACGGTATCCAAAGTGGTATGGAGTCAGGGAATACTGGCTTATTCTTTCCTGATCACCGCGCATGTGGATGATAAGGAAGAAGAGGAGAGAGATAAGATCTTCAATCTCCTGGGCAGGAACTACCGTCATATTTATCTTATTGATATGATGAAGGGTGATGTAACGACCCTTATCAAGCCTGTGGATGGCGGAGAAGGCCATTACCGGGCTGTATATTACCATCCGGTGGGCTTTGATGAATGGAAACGTGATATGATAGAAGCGCTTGCTCATCCCGATGACAGGGAGCAGCTCAGGAGCTTTCTGGATCCAATTGCCGTACGGAGCAAACTGGAGCGAGGCGATTATGCATTCCAGTACAGGCAGAGCCGCGGAGATGAATACCGCTGGGTAGAACTGCGTTTTCTGAGGCATGATGAGCTTAAGGGAAAGATAGTCTGCACAGAAAGGGATGTTCAGGGCGAGGTGTCCTTAAGTGACAGGGAGAGAGCTAATGAAGCAATATTGAGCTCCTTAAGCAACGCTTACAGATCCATCTACCTTATAGATATGGTGAACAACGAGTACTCTACAGTAAAGGCGGATGCGCTGCTGTTTGGCACTCCCAGGGAAGGAAAGTACGATACCCTTCTGCAGATCGTATCGGAATTCATACCTGATGAAGGACAGAGAAGGGATCTTTCCACGATATTTTCCGCAAAGGCTTTGAAGGAGACGCTTGCGGGGGATGTAGATAATGTGGTGCGTGAGTATTCTTCTGCGATAAATGAGGGGGAAAGCTGGATGAGCGTAACAGCCTTCATGCCGCCCTACATGCAGGGGATGGAAGATAAATGCGTGCTCACTTTTATGGATATAACAGAGAATAAGCGCGTTGAAGCCGAGCGTAATGAGAAGAATATTATCGTAGACGTGCTCTCGGCGCGGTACAGATCCGTATATTTCGTTGACCTGGTAAAGGGAAGCTACCATTCGATACAGCTGCCCCAGGAATACAGATATATCGAAAAGCAGTTCAAGACCATAGATGAGGCAATGGAACATTATGCAAAGGCCTATGTGCTGGAGCAGTACAGAGATGTATTCAAGAACAGCATATCCAGGGCGGAGCTTTTAGAACACCCCGGCGATCATACCAGGCGTGAATATGTATACCGTACGGTAGAAGATACCTGGATACGTCTGCATATCTATCCGCTGTCTGATGAGAAAGGCCATGCCGAAGCTATACTGATATTTGAAGATTTTACGGATGTGATGGTGCAGAGGGAACTTTCGCTTCTGTACAACGCCGTGCTGCTGGCTGATTACGACTATATGTACGAATATGATATAGACACGGATCTGATCTACAGGCTGCAGTTTAACGGAGAAAGGCTCCTGCGTGAAAAGAGCTGGGACAGCCAGCTGCATACCCGGGAGTTTAAGGATCTGGTTCCCATACATCCTGATGACCTGCCGCTGTTCCTTATGGCGCTTTCGAAGGAGAATCTGGATGATGCTTTTGCCGCCGGCAAGACAGTATCGCATATGTTCTTCAGACGCAGGACAGAGGATGGGGAGTATAGGCTGTTTATGTACGGCATGCATTATTATGAGGACATGGGCAAGAGGCGTGTGCTGATAATGGCCAGGGATTCAGAGAGAGAGGTGCTATAGGAGAGGGCTTATGAGAAGAAAAACATTAAGCATCGTACTTGATGCATTCATAGTATTACTGCTGATCACCATAATCCTGCTGATCGTGCTGATAGTAAAAAGAGGCGAGGCGCCGATGGAAGCGCAGGAGGCACAGGTTGATACGCCGCCGGTTGTGCAGGCTGAGCCTACGGTAGTCGAAGAGCCTACAGTGGCAGATGAACCTGTTGAAGAGAAGAAAGCCGATCTGCTGGGACGCTGCAATGCAGACGGCGTTAATATCAGAAGCGGCGCCGGAACCGACAATGATGTGGTGGGTATGGCTGCAGAAGGTGATGAGTATAAGGTGATAGGAAAACATGCCAACGGCTGGACGGAAGTGGAGTATAAAGGCGGCGTTGGATTTATCTTCGGAGAGTATCTTGATTTCTATTATATGTCGGGCGGGGAATATACGCCGGCAGAACGGACAGATATACCGGTGATTGATTAAAGGGTAATAAATAGGGTGAGCCTGAGGCTCACCCTTTTCTTTTAGTTATTATTCGTCAAACGGGGGGAAATCATACCCCAGCCCCTGCAGCATCTGGCGCTGTTCTTCCAGCACGACAGGGTAGTTAGGATCGGCGAAGAACTCAGCGTTATGCGGGCAGGACGTCGCCCGGGCTGTGCCGGCATTGACACCGGTATGCAGTATCGCCGGTTCCTGGGGCGGCAGCGTCAGGATGCCCGGAAGCTTGAAGGGACACATGCCGTCGGCGGGAAGACCGGTAGCGGCGCAGACCAGACCGGAATAATGCACGTTGCAGGTCTCCAGCGGGATGGTGCCCTCAGCAAAATACTCGTTCTTCAAACATTCGCCGCACAGATCCGGATTGGGCAGTTTGCCTGATTCGGAACATACGGTGGCAGTGGTGATACCGTTAGGTACTTCAAATGATTTATATTCCAGATTTTCGTGCAGGGTCTTCATGACGGTCTTCCACATGGTCTTTGAAAGATTACGATCGCTGGAAGGAAGGTCTTCGTTATTATCATACCCTGTCCAGGTGGTGGCTGTGTAATAGGGGGTAAAACCTGCAAACCATACATCCTTATAGCTGGAAGTGGTACCGGTCTTACCGGCGATAGCCATGTTTCCGAAATTAACGCCGCCGCCGGTACCCTTGGTAACAACGTCTACCATTGCGTCGGTGAGCAGGAAGGCGGTGGTCTCTTTGAGAACGCGGTGCTGTTCCTGTTTCTGGTTATTGTCTATCAGGACCTTTCCGTCGTGATCAACGATCTTTGTATAAAGTATGGGCTTCATATACATGCCGCCGTTTGCAATAGTGGCGTATGCGGCGTTAAGTTCCATGTTGGTAACGCCGTCGGTGATACCGCCCAGCGCCAGAGCCTGGTGTACATCGTTTACGACTTTTCCGTCTGCGGTTACTCTTCGTTCTACCAGTGTGGTGAAACCGAATTTCTGCAGGTAGTCAAAACCGAGCTGGGGAGTAATAACTGTAAGGGTCTTTACAGCTATGATGTTAAGGGACTGCTCTATAGCATAGCGTACGGAGCAGGTGCCTTTATAAGTACCGGTACCGTACCAGTTCTTAACGGGACGGCCGGTGTTATAATTAAAGGGCTCATCTACAAATACATCGGCAAGGGTGATGCCGGCTGAATCCAGGGCGGGAGCATAGGTGGATACTACCTTAAAGCAGGAACCGGGCTGGCGGGGGCAGGCGTAGGCACGGTTAAGTGAACGGCTGGTCTCCTTAACTCCGCGGCCGCCGACCATTGCCAGTACATGTCCGGTATACTGATCCTCTATGGTAAGTGAAACCTGGGGCTGGGGGGTCAGGCTGATCTTTTCGGCTATGATCTCGTCGCCTTCCTCCATCACAACTTCCTGGTATGCTCTTATGGCGTCATAAGCTTCATCCTGTGAAGCATAGATCATGTTGAAGTTGGAATTCTGCTGTTTGTAATAAGTCTTGAACATTTCGGAAGAGAAGTTCTGTGTCTCTCCGTTTGGATGCTGTATGGAGAGGCGGTAGTTCAGATACCAGTGGGTATTGTCCGGATAATTGGCTTCGTCCATATAAATGCCGTCAACGATGGACTGTATCTGTGAATCCTGTGTGGTATAGATTGAAAGACCGCCGCTGTAGAGCAGGTTGTAAGCTTTAGAGGAAGCCTGGCTTTCGGTATAGCCGTCTGCCAGGAACTTTTCAGTCAGATCTCTTGCAACTTCCTCGATAACGGCATCTTCGAAGTAGGAGTATACATCCTCGTTTATCGTCTGGGTGTTGGTCTCGGTGATACGCGCGTATACATCATCGGCCAGGGCTTCGTCGTAAGCCGCTTTGTCTATGAAGCCGTTCTCAAGCATTTTTTTGAGCACACGTTCACGCTTGTCTGCATTGGTGTTGGGGTGTGTAATGGGGTCATTGGCAGAAGGATTCTGGGTAATGCCGGCTATAGTGGCACATTCGGAAAGATTCAGCTCGTAAACGGGCTTTCCGAAGTAACGCATGGATGCTGCCTGAACCCCCAGGGTATTGTGCCCCAGGTTGACGGTATTCATGTAAAGCTCAAGTATCTCTTCTTTACTGAGACGTTTTTCGAGCTCGATAGCCAGAGCCTGTTCCTGAACCTTACGTTTATATTTTTCGAATCCGCTTTCTTTGGTGAAATTGGTGAATACGTTGTTTTTGATGAGCTGCTGGGTGATGGTACTGCCGCCCTGATTGAATTTGAACTTGTTCTTTACGCCGATGGAAGCGGCGCGGATGATACCCTGGATATCGATGCCGTTATGCTGGTAAAAACGTTCATCCTCTATGGCTACAAAAGCGTTGGCCATATCGGAAGGGATCTTGTCCATGCTTACGTAGGTACGGTTTGAATTCTCGGCCACCAGCTTGGTGAGGAGATGGCCCTCGCAGTCGTACAGGTTGGTCGCATAGCCTGTGGGCGTAACGTCGATAGTGGATATATCCGGCGTAGTAGCCAGTATTCCCCTGAACATTCCGATGCCCAGGCAGGTGCCTATGATGACCGCGGAAAATGCGCAGATAAGAAAGGCCTTGATCACGTTGATGCCAAGCATCTTTTTGATCTTGGTACCGCGTGAGCACAGCGCTCTTTGTTTTCGTTTGATACCCTCACGGGAATAGTTCATGATGATAGCCTCCGGGTGTTTCTTCTTAATTAATGAGATATTTTATCATTATTAGAGTAATAAGTCTATATAAAGATTGCTTCTTCGGGTTATGGGTCACAAGACGATCTTCCCACCTTTTAAGCGGCATCAGGTGCCTCCCGCGTTGCGGGTCCCTCCTAATGCCAAAAGGCGGGCCCCTTCTTGTGACTTTCCTGAGCGCAGCGAAGGATCTTTCGAAGGATCTTTGCAAAAGAAAAAGCCCTTGATATCAAGGGCTTCCATGCAGGAAGAGGGACTTGAACCCTCATGAAATTGCTTTCACACGGACCTGAACCGTGCGCGTCTGCCAATTCCGCCATTCCTGCGCAACACGGATATATTACTATTTTTGAAAACACTTGTCAAGAATTTTTTTGTTGAAAAAATCAGGGCGATATAGTAAAGTGTTTTGGATTTGAAAAAAGTACACAGATGAGGTTTGGGCGCAGGTGGCGCCGGGGAAGTAATATGGATAATAAACAGAAAAATGATATAACAGGCGGTAACCTTCCGCTGTCGATAGTAGCTTTTGCATTGCCGCTGGCAGCTACGGGAATATTGCAGCAGCTTTTTAATGCTGCAGATGTGGCTGTGGTGGGGCGCTTTACCGGAGATAAAGGCGAAGCCTGCATGGCAGCAGTTGGGGCCAATACCCCCATAATAGGTCTTATAGTTAACAGTGTTGTTTCTATTTCGATGGGAAGCAATGTGGTGATAGCCAACGCCGTGGGCAGAAAGTCGGAAAAGGATGCAAACCGCGCTGCCCATACGTCCATTGCTTTTGCCCTTATAGCCGGATTTGTGCTTATGATACTGGGGCAACTGCTGGCGGATCCGGTGTTCAGGACCCAGAATATACCTGACGAAGTCTATCCGATGGCGTTGCTCTATTTCAGGCTGTATGTGGTCGGATTGCCGGTGATACTGCTGTATAATTTTGAGGCGGCGATCTTCAGATCCACGGGGGATACAAGGACGCCTCTTATAGCACTGGTCATTTCCGGCGTTCTTAACGTTGGGCTGAATATATGCCTGGTTGTAGGGCTTAAGCGCACGGTTGACGGAGTGGCCATAGCTACGGTACTTTCAAATGCTGTGAGCTGTATTATACTGGGAGTGCTCTTGTTAAAAGGCAGGACCCATATAAAACTTGATCTGAAGCAGCTCAAGATCGATGGCCATATGCTTAAAAAGATTCTGGCGATAGGAGTGCCGGCCGGATTGCAGAGCATGGTGTTTTCGGCGGCGAATATCATAATCCAGGCAGCCATCAACAGCCTGGACACCCTTGTAATGGCGGCGTCCAGCGCGGCGTTTAATCTGGAGATCTTTGCTTACCAGGTGTTCAACAGCTTTTCACAGGCGACGACCACCTTCGTCGGACAGAATTTCGGCGCCGGAAAGATAAAGCGCTGCAAGCAGAGTATGGCTGTCTCACTGGCGGAGGGGGCTCTGGCATTGGGAGTGGCTATAGCTCTGATCCTGGGCTTTGGCCGGAATATATTATCGATATTTAATCCCAATCCGGAGGTCATAGAGCTGGCGTATCAGAGGCTGATCCTGATCTTTTCGGCCTATTTCTTCAGCATGACTTACGAGATCGTTTCCGGGTACCTCAGGGGGTTCGGGATATCAATGATCCCCGCCATCATAACCATAGTATGCATCTG
>CAMVRS010000093.1 GCA_947169935.1 uncultured Lachnospiraceae bacterium | reverse complement strand
GGCGTTACCGGTGCTGCAGGCTGATATGCAGGTACTGCAGGTGCTGCGGGCACGGGCGCTGCAGGTGCTGCTGCAACAGGTTCTTCATATGCAGGTGCAGCTTCAGAAGCTGCCGTTTTTTTATAATTAGGATCATATGCAGGTGCCGAAGCGGCAACTCTGGGCTTATATGCAGGTCTGAATGAAGGAACAGCCGAATCCCTGGGGAAAAGACTTGCGGGATCTACCTGAGATACTCCTCTTTCGATCACTTCCTCCCTGACATTTACTTCATCATAAGAGGGAGCTGCAGGTGCAGGAGCAGGTGCGGCATAGGGAGCCGGTGCAGGTGCGGGCGCGGGCTCCTGATATGCAGGTGCTGCGGGCGCAGGTTCAGGCTCGTAAGTCATTATCTCCGGTTCTTCATATGCAGGCTGAGGCTTTTCGGGTGCAGCCGGCTTTAAAAATTCAAGCTCGGGGATAGCATCCGTTCCGGCTGATGTTTTGCTGTAGACGCTGCCAAAGGAAATAGACCCGCTTACGGTTCCGCCCTTTTTCTTCATCTCTTTAACGTACTTCTTGATATTATACTTGCATCCCGGGCAAAACTTGGCACTGTCATCCACAAATCTGCTGCACTGCGGGCAGGTGATATTAGCCATTGATACTATCCTCCTGAAACAAAAAATTGACAACAACAAAAAAGACGCTTTTGGGTCTAACAAAATGATTATACACTAATTGAGCATAAATGCAAAGGATTTTAAAAATAATACTTCACAAAAATGATCGGTAAACATTGTTGTATAAAACACTAAAAAAAGCCCCTCTTCCGAGGGGCTTTTAACAGATCTGTCTTTATACCATCATCTTTGCCTTGCTTAAGAAGCCTAAGTACTGGAAGAAGATAACCAGCTCGATGATAATGCCTACCAGGCTGAGTATACCGCCGATAACCGGTATAAATGCCAGGAAGCAAAGGATTATTGCCACGATGTACAATGTCTTGAAGGAGTTTGCTCTCTGGTTTCCAAGATTGAAAACTTCTACATTGCCGATAGCCTGTGCTACGGTAACGGTAGCGTTGATAACGCTGTACATAACCATAAATGATGCAAATCCGTTTGCTGCTCCCAGGATAGCCTTGATCAGAGTCCAAAGGAAACCTGAGGTATTGTTGAGTGCGGAGTTAAGCAGTGAAGCAACGATTCCGACTACCAGCCATACAAGTGCGTTCTTATAGCTGATCTCATCCTTTGATGCATTCAGGATACCAAGCAGGCCAAGTACAAATGCTGCGATGCTGCCGCCTACAAGTACGATGGTAAAGATAACGGTGAAAACACCAAGTACTGCTGTGAGACCGCCGCTGAGGAACATAGCAGCTACGGTAAGTACTCCGAAGAGTGCAACCAGAACGCTGGCTACTGCACAGACGATCTCGAGGATCTGTGACAGAAACAACTGGTCAAGACCTTTCTTAACATTTAAATACATTTCCTATTCCCTCCCTGTGGTTTAAATATTTGCCTGCGGTCCGCTGCAGACCGCACCGGGCACATTATCATAAACAAAAAATGCGGAAGTGCTGTCATTTAGCTCTTCCGCAGGATAGTCATAGTAGCGAGGGGGGGACTCGAACCCTCGACACCGCGGGTATGAACCGCGTGCTCTAGCCAGCTGAGCTACCTCGCCATATTTCTTCGTCTGCTCTCACAGACGAAGGTTATTCTACTCCAGCAGAAGTAATTTGTCAAGGATTATTTCAATTAACAAAATCATCATATATTGCTACGTGATCGTAGATCGCGCGCCATGCGCTATGAGCGTCGCCGGTAACGCAGATATACTGATTACCGTCATTGGATCTTTCGTAGCTGACCGCGCAGTTTCTGGACTCATTTACAAAGCCTGTTTTGGCTCCAAGCACTTCACCATGAGTATCCTTGTCTTCTATCCTGCGCAGAAACCAGTTGGATATTATCATACCCTCAGGATGCTCAGCAGTGGGTGCCGTGGTATACTTTTTCTCTGCCAGGGCCGCTCTGCAAAGGTCATTTTCCAGCGCAGCTTTCATTATCATAGCCATGGAAACGGGCGTGCAGTAATTCTGGTCATCATAAACCCCGACCGGATTGGTGAAATGGGCCACATCGGAAAGTCCCAGTTCAGCCACCTTTTCGTTCATCATATCCACAAATGCTTCCATGCTGCCTGCGGTATAATACGCCAGAGCCATTGCCGCATCGCCGCCACTGGGCATTATAGTCCCGTAAAGCAGTTCGCGCACAGTCATGGTCTCTCCCACTGCATATCCAACCTGGGAACAGCCATGTGAGAACACATAATCAGTGATCTCCTGGGTCATTGTAAAGGTATCATCGGGATTATCCATATGTTCCGCAGCCACCAATATGGTAAGCACTTTTGTCATGGATGCAGGGTACATGCGGTCGAAAGCATTCTTCTGGGCTACAACGCGTCCGTCCTTCAGGTCGATCAGTACGCCGAAACTGCTGATCACTTCTTCGTTATAGATCGCCGATGTCGACTTATCGGTATATACCTGATAGCCCTCATAAAACATATCGGGATGCTCATTTTCATTTATAACGGGCGGTTCCTCCTCCACCGGAGTGGGACTGGGTTCCGCTGCCGGCATCAGCGTAGTGGCCGGGATCAGTTCTTCCTGTTCCACGACTTCCGCTTCTTCTGCCCGCGCCTTCTTACCTTTTCCTGCTATTATGCATACCAGCGTCACCAGGAATATCACAAATATGCTGCCGGCAATACTGTATCGTATGCGCATCTGTCTTAATCTTTTATAATATCTTTCCGAACGACGTCTTACACGGCCTTCATGGTCGATATATTCGTCTCTTTTAAGCTTTATTCTATTGTTATCCATCTATCCTGTGTAATGATATCATGTGTAATGGTTGACATAACGGAATTATTGTAACACAATCGCAGACATTTTGTCACCCAAAACTTGAACTTCTTTTTTGTGAAATTTAACCAAGCTTCTTCTCGAAGGCAAGAATGTTCTTTCCGCCCTCATATTTATAGTCCACATCATCCATAAGCTCTTTTACCAGGAATATCCCCAGTCCGCCTATGGGACGTTCCTCTGCGGAAAGGGTCAGATCCGGCTCCTCTGCATTCAGAGGATCAAAAGGGATACCTCTGTCCGCAAATGTTATACGCACAGCGGAAGGGTCTGTTTTCAGCTCAACACAGACCTCTGCCTCCCCCACGGAATCCTGATATGCATAGCTGGCTATATTCACAAACACTTCTTCAACGGCAAGGGCGATCTGGGTCGCAGTCATATCATCAGCCGCATCCTTTATGCATCCGGCCACAAAATCCTGCACCTCATTCATCTTTCCCACGTCTGCCGCGAATGTTCTTTTTTCCATGATATATCAGTCAAACCTCTTGATAATAGTCATCTCCACTATATCGCCGCGCACTCCCACCTTTACATCGTCGGCAATATTCGCCACTATGGACTTTTCCAGCTCATCCCAGGCTTCGGAAGATTTTTTCTTCTGCTTTTCCTGTTCGACCATACTCTTGTACTGAAGCAGTGACCATTCAAAATCCATGGGATCAAGCCCCGCATCGGTGCGCATGCCCATGGTCCCGTACATTACGCTGCCGTCATCATAATCATTCTGGAGCTCGTCCATGCTCTCGGGATCGTTTATCCCATTTACAACAATATTGCGGATCATCTCCATGATGCCCACGCTGCTTTCATTCTTCCCGCTGGCGGAAAGCGCTATGAGTTTCTTTTTCTTCTGGTGATCCATATAAGCATCCGCCCTTAAGCAGATACGGTATTCACCGTTATCACCCTCAAGCCAGAAGCTTCCTTCAAAGCCTCCCGTGATGCCGCGGACCATCCCCAGCATTTCCTCGCTGAGAAGGCGCAGATAAAGCCCTTCCTTTTCGCTTAATTTCTCATATCTGGCAAATTTCTCAGCCTCAGCCAGCGCCTTGTCTATACCGGCGCCTTCGCTGTATACCATGATCTTATCAGTTGTCATCCCGGTTCTCCTTTTTTATTCGAAGTTGAAAAGCTGTGAAAAACCGGTAACTTCCATGACACTCTTCACCATATCCCCGGCATTACGTATCACCATCTTGCCGCCTTTTCCCACACATTCCTTGTGAACAGCCAGAAGGGTACGCAGTCCCACGGATGAGATGTAGATCGTATCGCCCATATCGATAACGATATTGCTGTTACCTTCGGCTATAAGGTTTTTAAGGTCCTCGGAAAATCCGGGATTGGTGCTGATGTCGATCTTCTGCGGTGATCTGTAGATTGCTTGGCTCATTATTTTTTCTCCTCTCTTTTTTTCTGTCCCGTAAATATCAGGCTCCCCTGTATTCAAGGCACAGCATTGTTATATCATCTGACTGCTCGGCTCCGTTTGTGAACAGGGCTATCGCCTCATTCACGTTTTTCAGCGCATGTTCGGGATCCGCATCTGTTGATATATTCAGTGCATCCCTAAGGCGCTCCTCGCCAAAGAGTTCAGATTTTATATTCATTGCTTCGGTCACTCCGTCTGTATAGACAAAGAGCTTATCTCCGGCTTCAAGCTTAAATTCATGCTCATTATAAGGTATACCATCCATTACAGCTACAGGCAGGGAATGTTTATATTTCACAAATTCATATTGACCGCCGGCTCTAAGAACAACAGGATCCTCATGTCCGGCATTTGCTGCGACTCCCTCTCCGTTTCGGATATTAAGTACCGCAGCCCATACGGTGACGAACATCTCTATATCGCCGCCTTCCAGAAGCTGTCTGTTGATACGTTCCAATGCACGTGCCGGTGATTCTCCGGCCTGCAGGCTTATCTTCAAAAGCGATTTGGATACCATCATGAAAAGCGCCGCAGGTACTCCCTTTCCGGAAACATCCGCCATCACAAGCCCCAGATGGTCATCGTCTATCATAAAGAAATCATAAAAGTCGCCGCCTACTTCCTTTGCAGGCTTCATCGATGCATAAAGGTCAAATTCCTTTATATCGGGAAAAGCCGGGAATTTATCCGGCAGTACAAATTTCTGTATACCGGATGCGGTTGCCAGATCCCTGGCAGCTTCAACCTGTTCACGTCCCCGGGATACATTCACAACACAGTACATGAGCAGCATGATAGCCATCATAACCGGATAAGCCACAGAAAGCCCGTATGTAAAGATCGTGAGCAGGCTTACCACTATCGGTGCCAGTATATAAAGGCTCATGGCGATAAGCTGATAAAGCCTCAGTTTCCGCCTTTCACTGATTATCATCCACATGCAGAAGAATATCATGATAAAGCCATATGACTGATGAACGGGGTAAAGGCTGCTGCGCGAATATACGCCCTGCTCATTAACCGTAAAATACTGCCCGGCAAAGATATTTATTATGCAAAGCGCAAAGCTTATAACCATACCTGCAAATATGATCTTATCAAGGTGTTTTCTTTTTTTGTGATCCGTCCGCAGGATCTCTGTAATATAATGCCAGAATAGATAGCTGGATACCGGAAGACATATATAATATACCGTATTATCCGCTATATTTGCTATACGCAGCGCAGGTACCTCATCAACAAGCCATGCCAGTGCATCGGTAAAAAGCCCCAGGAATATGGCATTCAGCAGATACTGATAGTACATACTGCTGCTTCCGCCTCTGGAAACATCTATCACACAGCATACATAGATCACGAAGCCTGTTACCATTGCCGCTATATCCAGCGATATATTGATAAGATAGGCTGCCGGTATATTTTCTGCTCCGCGGTAAACAAGAACAGCCATAATGAAAGCAACACACAAAAGGCATACCAGGCTGTCTATGAGCAGACGCGCCGTTATATTCTCTTTTTTTGATGACGGCTTACTCATGTCATTTACCGCGCTTCATTACCACTGATATGTATATCCGTAAAACATGTCTTGAAATCACCAAAAGTAATGTCGAAGGTATCGCCCTCTCTTGCATCCTTAAGGCGTACAGTCCTCTGTCCGTTGATACGCTCTCCTTCGCCAAATACGGTATACTCATGTTTAGGCGAAAGCCTAACCGGGAATTTTATGCTGTCCGAGTACTGGTTGTAATAAGCCGACCCTCCGTTTTCGCAGGTAGACGCTATAACCAGCTTACCTGCCTCTGCATACGCCAGCGCCTTTCCTATAACCTCATCACCCTTTTTATGCAGCAAAAGTTTTGCTTTACCGTCCTTATCATAAATATCGGAATCCCTGGTGTTAAGAAGTATGCCCTTTCTGCCGAACAAAAGCCGGCTGATCAGTTCTTCACTTCCAAGCGACAGATTTTCCCTTCTGGATAATGACTTGTTTTCTGCCTTATATATAGACCAGTCATATAGTATATTCTCATAACGGTATCCGGCGGCCCTGCCAAAGCGGGTAAGCATTACGCAGGCCGCTTTTTCCACCAGTTCCACCCATAAAGGCCTGTCTTCTTTGCTCTTTGTTTTAGCGACCCTTATCTTCTGGATCTGGCCGGTCTCATCATACAGACGGACTATAGCCATATTCTTCGGATCCTTTTCATCATCCGTAACCAGCTTATTTTTAATAAATTCGGGATCCTTGAGAGCCAAAGCCGAAAGCGCCGCTATCATATAACAGTTATCCGAAGACGATTTTTCTTTAACCGTCAGGGGATCAACCTTGTCCTCTTTACCATAAAGCTTTTCGACTTTGATCGTAAAAGCTTCTTTAAACGCGCTGTCCTTAGCTTCCAGAGTATAGGCCGGTTCTTTATCTCCGCCCTCTTTGCCCTTCTGCATAACCTTTCCGCCGGTCTGCTTTATAAGTTTCTTAGTATCCTCATAAGCCAGGCTGACACGTTTTTCCGACTCTTTAAGATCCTTTTTGATCGCATCCTCAAGCAGCTTTTTTGCGCCCTTCCTCTTTTCCTCTTCTTTTCTCTGTTCTTCCAGAGAAAGCTGTTCGGCCAGTCTGATCTGCTTCTCTTCTTCTTCCTCTTCCTTGCTTTTAGTCTTTTTCCCGGCTTTCTTTTTCTTCTCTTCCTCTTCTTTCTTTTTGCGCAGCTCTTCTTCTTTTTTCTTCTTTTCTTCTTCCTTCTTCTTAGCCGCTTTTTTCTCTTCTTCCTTCTTCTTTGCCTCTTCGAGCTTCTTTTTTTCTTCTTCTTTCTTAGCCTTTTCCTGCTTCTCTTTTTCTTTCTTCTTACTATCTTCTTTCTGTTTTCTCTCCAGATTCTCCCGCTCTATGCGCGCCTGCTCGCGCTGAATCACATTTCTTTCTTTTGCAGCATCTTCTTCGCGCTGCCTGCGGGCTATAGTTTCGCGGATCCTCTTTTCTTCTTCGTTTTCATGCTGTTCTTCGTGTTGTTCCTCATGCTGTTCTTCATGCTTCTCTTCTTCATGCACTTCGTTTACCTGCTCATCCTGAGCATCATTATCACCATGCTCCGAAGCATCCTCTTTCCTCTCCTGTTTCTCCTTTGAAGCGTTTACTGCCATCTGCAGTGCTGCTTCGAGTGCTTCATCCTCTTCATCATTCTCTGCTGCAAGCCTGCGCTGTCTTTCTTCATATATCTGACGGTTAAGGTATTTGATGCTTCCCGATTTATCATTCAGTACCCAGAAAGGTATGGATATGCTGGTAAACGGTTTCTTTTTAGAATAACCTATAGTATAGGTAACAAAACCCGGAGGCATTAACCGGCTGGCGTCGTCATTTTCCGCATCATATCTGGCCTGGTGTTCCACCAGCGCAATGTTTGCGTATTCCTTCATATTGGCACGCATATATTCGTCAAGTTCCTGCTGTGCCTGCATTTTGAGTTCTTCCACTTCCATAAGGCGCTTGCTGCCTCTTTCCCTCTTAAAGATTGAAAAACGCAGATGGGAATAATCTTCGCATGCGCTTATTATCTCTTTAAGGCGTTCGGGATCCGCCTGCCCATTTTCCTTACTGTCATAATAACCCGAAAGAGCATCGCGCACCTTCTTCATACGTTTGCCGTCGTCTTCTTTTTTCTCGGTAAATTTCCTGTCAAAACCGATATACTCAGGTCCTTCGGGCGGAAGATCATCCAGAGGCTCGATCTTATCATTCTTCTCGAGGGCCTTAAATTCATCGACAGGATTTTCTTCGTTCTTTACTTCCTGTTCCTGCTTCTGTTCATGCAGCTGCCCCTGCATTGTCATGGTGCGCTTTACTTCCTGCGCATTTATCTCGCCCACGCCAAACTGTGTTTTGAACTTTTCAAGACTCTTCTTCTGCAGTTCCTTTTCCGGATCGCCCATATTTATCCACCTCTTAAAAATCTGCATTACCTGTTAAGAGTATCTTTCTTTTCTATCAGCAGCATCGCCGCTTCAATATCCTCATCACCGGCATCCCAGTCCGGCTTCTTCAGGACAGCTTCCGCCATATAAAAACCCATCTGTTTCGGGAACATATTATCCATTATCTCGCCGTCGTTTTCACTTTCGATGCTCATGCGAAGCTGTGCATTTCTGCCATATTTAATCGCTGCAGCCGCAGTAAAGTTTGCAAACAGTATCCCGCTGTCATTTTCCGATAAAGGTGAGACATATGAATACTCAACACTTATGATCCCTGACGGCTTTTTGTGTGCAAGTATCATCGCTCCGGGTTTTGACAGACTCCCTGTATAAAAACTCAGCGTGGTATCTATATAATCGCCGGGAAGCGAATCGGAAGTGATGTAGGCAGAACGGCCCCTGTCTCTGAAATAGCGTTTTACGATACGCTTAACCTCAGGCTCGGGATGAGCAGACAGGCGTCTTGCTTTTCCTATGTATTCTTTCAGTTTGCGTATATTCTCGATATCTGAAATACGGCAGACAAAATCACTGTCCGTTCCGGGAGTGAACCTGAAAAACCATTTGTCAAACACAGCACCAAGGCTCTCCAGCGCCTCCCCTGCTTCAATATCAGCCGTTATCATTGCGGTTCTGTTCATTACCGCCGTACGCAGTATCTCCGAGATCAGTATATCTGCGCAGCCCTTTTCCCTGTAATCCGGATGTACATAAAGCCATACGATCCTGAGCAGTCTTTCACCGTCCGGTATGCTTTTGTCATAATAATATACCAGACTCCCCACGCCGTGAGCCTGATCACCGTTTCGCGACAGGATACCCACAGCCCTGTATTTGCCTGCATCCACGTCTTCGCGTATATCTTCGCTCATAACCGCCGCAAAATTCTTTGAGCTGCCCCTGTCTATGGAACAGATCATGCGCCCGGCTTTTTTCTCGTAAGACTTGCGCTGTAATACTATGTCTTCAAGCACGGATATGCCATATCTGCAAAGAGGATGAAAACGGCGTGCGATATGGCAGAGCAGTTTCTGCCTCTTAAAGAAGATGTCCTCTGCCGTCTCCCCCGTCCTTTTCGATCCCTTCTTGTTGGAAAGAAGCTCCGCGAGCCTTACTCCCAGCTCATCGGCTTTATCCCGTTCAGCCCTGTGGATCCTTAACAGATCAAACGGATCCATTCCTGCCGGCTCCGCCAGCTTATCTAAATCGGGGTTCAGAAATTCTTTTTCTGCTTCTGTAAGCATGTTCCTAATCCTTAGTGTTTAATGATCGATAAATGATATCAACGGATCGCTCCGCAATCCGCCTAATATTATACTAAAAATATCCCATCACCGCAACGGTGCGGAACCTCTGCAGGTTTTCTTCTTTCCCCCAAAACTATAATTCCAATTCAGCTGTGTACGAACGCTCAATACGTTCGGAGGCGCCTTCCAGCAGTTTTTCGGCAAGTTCCGCAGACTTTTCATTTATCACGGGTATATAGATCTTCTGCCCGTCATCATATGCACTGCCTGCCGATACTGCATGACGCAGCATCTGAAGGATCACCGTAGAATTACGGTTGCTGCCCCGGGCCCAGCTTAATACCAGATCGCCGCTCTCTTCTTTAGTGAAGATCAGGCAGCCGTCCAGCTTCTTCTCCTTATCGTCATAGATCACACAGGACATATTGCTCTCTATCTCACCCTCACCTTCATAAAGCGTAAGATCCATCTCTTCATTTGTGAGCAGCGCGCGTTGGTTTTTGTCCAGATCCTTGTATTCTATGCACTTTTTGCCTTCACCCTTAAGGGCATTTACGCCTCGCAGCTGCCCAAAGGTGGTCAGATAACAGCCCTCCGCTCCCTCTTTGATATCAAATTCAAGATATCTGAGCAGGCCTGTAAAAGCTTCTTCCTCTCCGTTATCGGTATAATCGCAGACAAAGCGACTTATCTCGCCTTCCTGTATAAGTATGTCCGCAGCCGTTGATAATAGTTCCGTTGCCAGACCTTTACGACGATGCTCCTTTGCCACGAATATGGATAAGATCTGCGCAGCCCCTTCTCCGTCTAGCTGACATACCAGTGCCGCCACCGCAAAAAAATCATCAACTATCCCCAAAGCCAGGACTCCGTTATTAATTATAAAGGGATAAGCATCCTCCCTGATCAGGGGGCGGAATGCTGCAGCATTTTCTTCATCTATGATCAAAAATTCATACATCCAGTTTTCCTCCCACTACTTTTTCTATATCTTCCCATTTCATGAGGCTGCCGCTTAACATATCGCCTATATACATAAGCTCAGTCTGTGCTTCCTCTGCCTGCGCACCGCCGCCGTAAGCAACGGATATCAGGTGGGACATCTTCTGTTCCAGCATATCCATGGCGGTTTCAAAGGTTTTCTTCTTCATGCCGGAAAGATCCACGATCCTTCCGCCGTACTTATCGCCTATCTCGTCTGTACGCATGCCGCCGAAGCTGGAGGCAAATTCAGGATTACCAAGACCATGTTTGTGCCCGGTCATATTGATAACTCCGGGCGCATCGCTTTCGAAACCTACCAGCAGGCCGGTATGTTTACTGCGGCTGCTCTCATCCACATGCATATAGACATGCCCGCAGCTTCCGTCGTTCTTCAGCTTGCGTATTTCACCATTACGTCCGGCAACGCCTTCGTTACCCAGACCGCCTATGGCAACATTCATTCCTCTCTGCCCAAAGAAATGGCCTATGGATTTCTTCTCCACCAGCTCCGAATCAGCGCTGCCTTTCTTTTTCCTTGATATCTTGTGGGTGGCCGCTGTACGGGTTTTAAATCCCGCTTTCAGTCCGCCGTCTGCGCCGGTCATCTTCTCCATGGTAGCTTTATCTCCGGGCAGCGTAAATGCCACTCTGGAGCAATGTGCGAATGCGGTAGCTACGCCGCCCTCCCAGTCTTTCCGCTTCACATCCTTCACTTTGCCTTTATCATCTTTTAACGTATCTTTCTGCGTAAGCCTTCCAAGATGGCAGGCCAGAAGGGTCTTTGCTATAAAGATCTGCGCATTGACATTTGCCATTATCATATCCTTATTTTCTTTCGTCTGTTCGATCTGCGGTCCGGCATAGATCGTTGCGCTCATAATACGCTGGTTGCAAAGGTCCTCCACCTTTCGCCAGGTCTCAGCGTTAAAATTTTTTAAGCTGCCCTTTTGCAGAGTTCCGCCGTTCATCAATATCGACACGCCTATACGGAACAGAGGGTTCATCATCTGAGATACCCCGCCCGCCTTAAAAAGTGCATTAACGATATCATCAGCAGATTGGATCGTTTTGCCTTTGAGACTTATCTGTTCCATGTAATTTCTGGCTGCAATACTGCGAAGTACGGGATCGAGCTGCTGCAGATTCGAATAATCGCCGTCCATCACGCGAAGCAGAAGCTGCTTCTGGGTAATCTTTTCGGACTTGCTTGCAGAAATGGGTACTTCCGTCTTTTTGGCAAGCACATTCTTCTGCATATATTCATTATCCAGATCATCCTCTGTATAAAAAGCTTTATGCGCCGCCTCTTTCTTATCCTTGTAATCCTGCTTTTCATTGGATTCTTTTTTCGATTTTGCTTTTTTCTTATCGTGATATCCCATCTTGGGAGACCCTGCATCCTGCAGCGGGTATACATGACGCTTGGGAATCCTTTTGTCCAGTACGGTACCCAGCTTCTTCATAGCCGGCAGTTTTGCTTCACTTTCGGTATACCTTCGTGCAAAGAGCGCCTTCTCGCTTTCCGTCAGTTTCAGGCTGGCATCAACAAGCCTCATTGTCTGCGTGATAGTGTCTTTAAATTCCTTATCTCTCTTCTCGCCTGACAGATATTTCTGATGTACTTCTGCGTACGCCAACTCCGCAGCGCCCATTTTTGTATACTCTTCAGTTGTATACTTCTCATATTTTTTTCCGGCAAATATATGTTCCTTATGCTTCTGGATCTCACTTCTTGTGGTCGGTGGCATGAATGTACCTCCTTTTATAGACTATTTATTGTCATGTATCCTGACAGCCATTACTATCAGACTGATAACAGCACAGATCCCCCCGGCTGCAGCCGCAAAGATCTTTATTAACATCTGAAGGAATCCAAATCCCATTTCCGCAGAAGGAATTATGCTGAAAGCCACAGGTATATGTTCAAATACCAGCATCATAAGCGCTGCATATAAGAACATATTTACCGCTATAGCCGGGCATATCTCCTTTATATCAAACCATGCAAAACGTTTATTTATCACGGCAAATATGACCTGGACCAGAACAGCCGGAATCCCCGCAAAAAAGATCATTGCTACACAATCCCCCAGTCTGTTCCGGTCACTGCATGCTGCAAGGATCAGGCACTCCATTCCGTAAGTAAGCGCGATATCAATAAACGTTAACAGGATAACCGATATGGCTATCTTTACCGTTTTATCCGAAGACAACTTTTTTTGCTCCTTCCAATGTTGTTATATCCCCGGACTATAGTCCCGTGGGACTGTCTTATCAGCAAATGCTTATCGTTTCCCTGTCCGGAGCCTGCTCAAAGGACAGATATGTGATCAGTGCCACAGCAGCGCCCAGTTCTTTATAAGTCGATCCGGGAGTCGTCATCTGCATACCGTTAGCGCCATTCACGTAGAATGCGCAGGTATCAAATGAATCGTCTAATCTGAAAGAGCCTATGTCAGTATGAAGAACACTTTTACAATTCTTTTTGTCAGCAAAAATGCAGCGCTTATCCGTTATCGCATAAAACTCCTTGCCCTGTGAAAATATTCCCTTATTAACATATAACAATATGATTTCACCGGGATCGATCTCGGACTGTATACGCGGCATTATAAGCTTGAATTTATCTTCGTTCACGCCCTTTGCGGCACATTCATCCTTTATGCTGCATTTCTTTGAGATATAATCGGAAACCTCAGCCGAACTTCCGAAAGTCTTAAGGCAGAAAGCCAGAGTATTGATACATTCGGACACGCGCTTTTCATCCATCTTGCTCTCAAGGTCTTTTTCTATCCTGTAAAGAGCCGAGCTGAGCCCGCAGACATCCTTAGCTTTCTCCTCTCCCTCTTCCGCAGTCCCTTCATACTGGGAATTGCAGAAGGGACACACCCACATATTCCTGGTCCTTATAAACTCCAGATTCGCCCCACAGCTTGCACATTTTTTGCTTTCCATTTCAAACCTCCTCTTTTTTTGTTTATCGTGCAGGATGATGAATATCCCCTGCTTACAAAAAAGGACCCGACGCAAAGTCAAGTCCTTTAAAAAACGTTTTATTTCTTCTTAGCTGCTATAGCTGCCTGCGCTGCCGCAAGTCTTGCGATAGGCACACGGTAAGGTGAACAGCTCACGTAGTCGAGGCCGATCTTGTTACAGAACTCGATGGATGAAGGATCGCCGCCGTGCTCACCGCAGATACCGCAGTGGATATCGGGACGTACGCTCTTGCCCTTCTTTATAGCCATATCCATCAGCTCGCCGACGCCGTCCTGGTCCAGACGTGCAAACGGGTCGTTCTCGAATATCTTTCTCTCGTAGTATGCCTGGAGGAACTTGCCCGCATCATCACGTGAGAAGCCGTAGGTCATCTGTGTAAGGTCGTTGGTACCGAAGCAGAAGAACTCAGCCTCCTTGGCAATGGTATCAGCGGTAAGTGCTGCACGGGGGATCTCGATCATGGTACCTACTTCGTACTTAAGATCGCTCTTCTGTTCTTTAAGCTCTTCATCCGCAGCCTTAACAACGATATCCTTAACGAACTTAAGCTCCTTTGCATCACCTACAAGAGGGATCATTATCTCGGGAACAACTGTCCAGTCGGGATGCTTCTTCTGTGTATTTACTGCAGCGCGGATAACAGCGATAGTCTGCATCTTTGCGATCTCAGGATAGGTGACATCCAGACGGATACCACGGTGTCCCATCATGGGGTTGAACTCTACAAGTCCCTCGATACGAGCCTTGATCTGTTCAACAGTCTTTCCTTTTGCCTTAGCCAGTTTAGCGATATCTTCTTCGGTCCTGGGAACGAACTCATGCAGAGGGGGATCCAGGAAACGGATGGTAACAGGGTTACCTTCCATAGCCTCAAAGAGCTGCTCAAAGTCGCCCTGCTGAAGGGGCTCGATCTTCTCAAGAGCTTTCTCACGCTCTTCAACGGTATCGGAAACGATCATCTCACGGAATGCTTCGATCCTGTCCTCATCAAAGAACATATGCTCTGTACGGCAGAGACCGATACCTTCTGCACCAAGCTCACGTGCCTTCTTTGCATCATGAGGGGTATCTGCATTGGTACGTACCTTAAGGGTACGGTACTTATCAGCCCACGCCATTATGCGTCCGAACTCACCTGCGATCTGCGCGTCTACGGTAGGTACGGCGCCGTCATATATATTACCTGTGGTACCGTCGAAGGAAATAACATCACCTTCGTGATATTCCTTGCCGGCCAGCTTGAACATCTTCTCTTCTTCATGCATCTCGATATCGCCGCAGCCTGATACGCAGCAGGCGCCCATACCACGTGCAACAACGGCTGCATGGCTGGTCATACCGCCACGTACTGTAAGGATACCCTGGGAAACCTTCATACCGGTGATATCCTCGGGTGAGGTCTCAAGACGTACCAGAACGACCTTCTCACCTCTTGCTGCCCAGTCCTCTGCATCTGCAGCGGTGAACACGATCTTACCGCTTGCAGCGCCGGGTGCTGCGCCCAGAGCCTTACCGATGAGACGTGCGCGGACGATAGCGCTCTGGTCAAAGGTAGGATGAAGCAGGGTGTCCAGGTTACGGGGCTCGATCATTGCAACAGCCTCTTCCTCTGTTCTCATGCCCTCGTCAACCAGGTCACATGCTATCTTAAGTGCTGCCTGAGCGGTACGCTTACCGTTACGGGTCTGCAGCATGTAAAGCTTGCCGTGCTCAACGGTGAACTCCATATCCTGCATATCGCGGTAGTGGCTCTCCAGCTTCTGGCATACATCCTTGAACTG
>CAMVRS010000092.1 GCA_947169935.1 uncultured Lachnospiraceae bacterium | reverse complement strand
TGCTGCAGCATAGTATGGATGCGGTTATCGAATATGAGCTGGTGGGTGAGAGCGGTCCGGATCATGATAAATGTTTCACCGTGGAAGTAAGGGTAAATGATGCCCCCTGCGGAAGTGGCAGCGGCAGGAACAAAAAAAGCGCCGAAAAGGCAGCGGCTGCCCAGGCGATAGAATACTGGAAAAAGGAACTTAAAAAATAATGTATTTAAAAAGTATAGAAGTTCAGGGCTTTAAGTCCTTTGCTAATAAGATCAGATTTGAATTTCATAACGGTATAACCGGAATAGTAGGGCCTAACGGCTCGGGTAAATCAAACGTAGCGGATGCGGTACGCTGGGTTCTTGGCGAACAGCGTATCAAGCAGCTGCGCGGGGCATCCATGCAGGATGTCATTTTTTCGGGTACGGAACTCAGAAAGCCTCTGGGATATGCATATGTGGCTATAACTCTGGATAATTCCGACCATCAGCTGCCTGTTGAATTTGATGAAGTGACGGTAGCGAGAAAGATCTACCGTTCGGGGGAGAGCGAGTATCTTATGAACGGCAACACCTGCCGTCTTAAAGATGTCAATGAGCTCTTTTATGATACCGGTATCGGTAAGGAAGGCTATTCCATTATCGGACAGGGCCAGATCGACCGTATACTTTCCGGTAAGCCGGAGGAGAGGCGTGAGCTTTTTGATGAGGCTGCAGGTATAGTCAAATTCAAGAAACGCAAGGCTGCAGCCGTTAAGCAGCTCGAAGACGAGAAGCAGAATCTGACCCGTGTAAACGATATCCTCTCCGAGCTGGAAAAGCAGGTCGGACCTTTGGAGAAACAGTCAGAGAAGGCTCATGAGTATCTTAAGAAAAAAGAGGAATTAAAACGTCTGGACGTTAACCATTTCCTGCTGGACAGCGAGAAAAAATCCGGAGTATTAAAGGATACCAAGGATAAGCTGCGTATAGTCAACGAGGATCTGGAAAGCCATAAAGGCCAGATGGAAGCCATTCGTAATGAGTATGACCAGATCACGGAGGATCTTGCCGGGCTTGAGGATGATCTGGAGAAGGCAAGGGGAGAACTGACCGAGGCGGGATCGGCGCGAACCAGGCTGGAGGCGCAGATCGCCGTTGCCAATGAACAGATCAATTCCGCAAATAAAGGTACGGAGCATTTTACAAAGCGTATCGAGGAACTGAATGGTTCGCTGGAAGAAAAAAAGAAAGAAAAAGAAGCGATAGACAGTGACAAGACCGGCGCGGATGATGTGCTTAAGGAAGCTCAGGACAAGAGGGATAAGGAAAAGGCTGTCTTAAAAGAGATACAGGATAAGATCGAAAGTATCAGCAAGGCCATAGAGGATGATAAGAACGGCATAATCGAAATGCTCAATGAGCGTGCGAATGTGCGCAGTTCCAAGGAAAGATTTGACACCATGCTCGAACAGAGCCAGGTAAGACGCTCGGAGCTTAATTCCCGTTTCCTTCAGGCCAGAACGGATGAAGAAGAACAGAAGACCATAATCGAAAACCTGAGCAGGGAATTTGAAGAGATAAACCAGAGGATAAAGGATATCGACTACGAGCGCGAAAAGAAAGAAGAACGCGCCGGTGAGATACATAATGAACTGGCTGCTCTGGACGGAAAGCTTCAGCAGACCCAGGTGGCATATCACCAGGATAAGTCAAAGCTTGAATCTATATCCAATCTGACGGAGCGTTACGAAGGCTATAGCGGGTCTATACGCCATGTAATGGAGAAAAGAGCCGAGGATAAGGGCGTTATAGGCGTTGTTGCGGACATAATCCGTGTTGAAAAACGTTATGAGACGGCTATAGAAACGGCTTTGGGCGGTAATATCCAGAATATCGTTACCAAGGATGAAGCCTGTGCGAAGCGTATGATCAAATACTTAAAGGATAACCGTTTCGGACGCGCGACCTTCCTGCCCCTTACATCCATAGAGCATCCCCAGAAGTTTAAGACCCCTGAGGTGCTTAACGAAAGAGGGGTTATCGGTATGGCTGATGAGATAGTGGATACCGATCCCGAATATATCAACGTTGCAAAGAGCATGCTGGGACGTATAGTCGTTATCGATAATATGGACAACGCCCTGGCTATAGCGCGCAAATACGATTACGGAATCAGGATGGTCACCATAGAGGGTGAGCTCCTGGTACCCGGCGGTGCCATAAGCGGCGGTGCCTTTAAGAACAGCTCGAATCTTCTGGGACGACGCAGGGAGATGGACGAGCTGGAGAAGAAAGTAAAAGATGCACTGGCTAAGATAAATGAATATATGGACGGCATCGAGAAGCTTAAGAAAGAGCGTAATACGCTCAGGGTTGAGATAGAAGACGCAAAGGTCCGCAGCCAGAAGGAATTCATCAATCTTAATACCGCAAACCTGAATCTCCAGAAGGCTCAGGAAAAGATCGACGCCACTGTCAAAGGCGTGGATGACTTGAACCGTGAGCAGGGCGAGATCGACGCACAGGTTCAGGAGATCAAAGACCGCCAGAAAGAAATAGCCGAGACACTGAAGGGCTTTGCAGGCAGCGAAAAAGAGATGAACGACCGTATAGAGGCCGCACAGCTTGAGCTGGATGAGGAAAGGGATAAGGAAACCGCCCAGGCCATGGTCGTTACCGACTGCGAGGTTGAGCTGGAAAAACTGGTTCAGAAGCAGCAGTTCGAGGCTCAGAATGTTGAGCGTATCGACGGAGAGATAGAGCGCATCGAAAAGGAGATAAAGGAAGCACAGGATACTATCGCGGCGAATGCCGAGACCGTTAAGCAGAAGGAAGAAGATATCGCCCAGATACAGGAGACCATTGCAGCCAGCTTTACTGCCGAAGAGGATTCAAAGAATAAACTCAAAGAGCTGCAGGATAAGAAGGACTCTCTCAGTGAAAAACAGAAGGGATTCTTTGCGCAGCGTGAGGAGCTCTCCGATAAGATAAACGGTCTGGATAAGGATGCTTACCGTCTGAACAGCCAGCTCGATAAGCTGAATGAGGAGATCAACAGCCTGACCGAATACATGTGGAATGAGTATGAGCTGACCCTCGAGGATGCGGCAGCGCTTAAGGATGAGGCCCTTAACGACCTGGTATTCATAAAGCGCAGTATCGCGGAGATAAAGGATGCAATTAAGCGTCTGGGTGATGTAAACGTTAACGCCATCGAAGACTATAAGGCTGTGATGGAGCGTTATACCTTCTTAAAGGGCCAGCATGATGACCTGATCAATGCGGAGAAGGAGCTGCAGGGCATCATAGAGGAACTGGATACCGCTATGCGCAGACAGTTCGCCGATAAATTCGACGAGATAAAGAAGGAATTCGATAAGGTGTTCAAAGAGCTCTTCGGCGGTGGTAAAGGTACGCTGGAGCTTATGGAAGATGAGGATATACTTGAGGCAGGCATCCGTATCATAGCCCAGCCGCCCGGAAAGAAACTGCAGAACATGATGCAGCTTTCTGGTGGTGAGAAGGCTCTGGCGGCTATCGCACTGCTGTTTGCGATACAGAACTTAAAGCCTTCACCCTTCTGTCTGCTGGATGAGATCGAGGCTGCACTTGATGAGAGCAACGTAGGCCGCTATGCAAATTATCTGCATAAGCTGACGGCCCACACCCAGTTTATTGTAATAACACACCGCCGCGGTACCATGGAGAAGGCTGACAGGCTTTACGGTATCACCATGCAGGAGAAGGGCGTCTCGACTCTGGTATCAGTCAACCTTATTGATGAAGAGCTGGATAATTAAGTAAAGGTGTGTCATCCTGAGCGTAGCGAATAAGTGAGATAGGAAATCTTTGATTTCCGTGATCGAACTTATGCCGTAGCTGGATCTTAATATATGTTTGGAGGTATATATCATGGCCTGGTGGCCTTTTGGCAAAAAGAAAAAAGAAGAGGAAGAGATCGTTGATGACGGCAGCTTCCATGTAAGTAATGATGATGCGGACTTCAGCTTTTTCAGACGGAATGATGAGCCGGCGACCGCACCGGTCAATGAGCCTGCGCAGGCTGCAGAAACCCTAAATGCGGCAGAACCCCTAAATGCGGCAGAACCTGCAGAGGAAGAACCGGAGGAAAAGCCCAAGAAAAAGGGCTTCTTTGCGCGTCTTAAAGACGGTCTTAAAAAGACCAGGGATAATTTTGTATACAGTCTGGATATCATTTTTGACGGCGCCGCTGCCATCGATGACGATTTTTACGAGGAACTGGAAGAAATACTCATTATGGGCGATATCGGCGTGCGTACCACTGAGGAGATCCTTGACACCTTAAAGGAGCAGGTGGAGGAGCAGCATATCGTACGTCCTACGGAATGTAAAGAGCTGCTCATCAAGGACATACGCGACCAGATGAGTGTCGGCAACGCGGCTTATGATTTTGAAAAGAAACAGTCGGTGGTATTTGTTATAGGCGTTAACGGCGTGGGAAAGACCACTTCCATAGGAAAGATAGCTTCCCATTTGAAAGCACAGGGAAAGAAAGTGATGATGGCGGCTGCGGATACTTTCCGTGCAGCTGCAGGCGACCAGCTTAAGGTCTGGGCTGAACGCGCCGGCGTGGAACTGATAGGCGGGCGTGAGGGCGCCGATCCATCAAGCGTGCTATATGATGCGACTGCTGCGGCAAAGGCAAGGAATGTGGATGTGCTTCTGGTGGATACCGCAGGACGTCTTAACAATAAGAAGAACCTGATGGAAGAGCTTAAGAAGATGAACCGTGTCATTGACAAGGAATTCCCCGCAGCACACAGGGAGAACCTGATCGTACTTGATGCGACCACGGGACAGAACGCTCTCCAGCAGGCAAGGGACTTTAATGATGTGGCAGACTTAAGCGGTATAATCCTTACCAAGATGGACGGTACGGCGAAGGGCGGTATCGCGGTGGCCATACAGTCCGAGCTTAAAGTGCCTGTTAAGTATATAGGCGTGGGCGAGCATATAGAAGATCTGCAGAAATTTGATGCCGATGCATTCGTAGAGGCTCTCTTTGATGTGGAGCTTGAAAAAGATAACGAAGAGACGGAGGAAGAGGATAATGCCTGAAATGCTGACACTGGATGCCTTTGAAGAGGCGGCCGAGACAGTAAAGGAAGTGACTCTGGAGACCAAACTGGTATACAGCGATCACTTCAGTGCCCTTACGGGTAACAAAGTCTATTTAAAGCCGGAGAACATGCAGTTTACCGGGGCGTACAAGGTGAGAGGAGCCTATTATAAGGCCAGCACCTTAAGTGAAGAAGATAAGGCAAAGGGCGTGATCACCGCATCAGCGGGCAACCACGCACAGGGCGTAGCCTATGCCGCACGCTGCAAGGGCATGAAGGCAACTATCGTTATGCCCACTACCACGCCTCTTATCAAGGTAAACCGTACCAAGAATTTCGGCGCGGAGGTTGTGCTTTACGGTGATGTATATGATGAGGCCTGCGAGAAAGCATATGAACTGGCTGCAGAGCACGGCTATACCTTCATACATCCCTTTGACGATCCGGCGGTGGCTACCGGTCAGGGAACCATTGCGATGGAGATAATAAAAGAACTGCCTCTGGTTGATGTGATACTCGTTCCCATAGGGGGCGGCGGACTGGCAGCAGGCGTTTCAACCCTTGCCAAACTTCTTAATCCCAAGATAAAAGTGATAGGCGTCGAGCCCGAAGGGGCAGCCTGCATGAAGGCGTCTTTAAAGGCGGGGAAAGTGGTGACCCTTCCTACTGTTGATACCATAGCTGACGGTACTGCGGTAAAGACCCCGGGCACAAAGATCTTCCCATATATACAGGAAAACCTGGACGATATTCTCACCGTAAGGGATGAGGATCTGATCGTATCCTTCCTGGATATGGTTGAGAATCATAAGATGATAGTTGAGAATTCGGGACTTCTTACCGTGGCTGCGCTTAAGCAGCTTGATGCAAAGGGCAAGAAGGTAGTCGCTATATTATCCGGTGGTAATATGGACGTTATCACCATGAGTTCCGTTGTACAGCAGGGACTCATCTTCAGGAACAGGATATTTACCGTTTCCGTGCTGCTGCCTGATAAGCCGGGACAGCTGCAGGGCGTTGCGGGAGTGATCGCACAGCAGAACGGTAATGTTATAAAGCTTGAGCATAACCAGTTCGTTACCACCAACAGAAAGAGTGCCGTGGAGCTGCGTATCACCATAGAGGCTTTCGGCACCGAGCATAAGGAAGCGATACTGGGAGCTCTTGAGACCGGCGGATACAAGCCGAAGGTAGTAAGAACACTGATCTGACAGTCATCCTGAGCGAAGCGAGGGATCTTTATAAGGAGGATAATAAAATGGCAGACATAAGACCTTTTGAGGCCATCAGACCCGCAAAGGGAATGGAAGACAAGATTGCAGCTTTGCCCTATGACGTATACAGCAGGGCTGAGGCAAAGGTAGTGGTAAGTAAGAACCCCGATTCTTTCCTGGCTATAGACAGGGCAGAAACCCAGTTCGATGACAGCGTGGACACCTATGCAGACGAGGTATACGCAAAGGCGGCATCCATGCTTAAGGAGCGTATCGAAAAGGGCGACTTTGTAAGAGAAGACAAGGCAGTTTATTATCTTTACGAGCTGACGATGGATGGCCGTGTCCAGACTGGTATCGTGGGCTGCGCCTCCATAGATGATTACGAAAACCAGATCATAAAGAAGCATGAGAATACCCGTGCAGACAAGGAAGCAGACCGTATCCGCCACGTTGATACCTGCAGTGCACAGACAGGTCCCATCTTCCTTGCATACCGCCAGACTCCCGAGCTTCGTGAGCTTATGGGCAGGATCAAGAGCGGCGAGGCACTTTATGACTTTACTTCCGAAGACGGCATCAGACACAGGGTATTCGTTATAGCAGAGGATGCTGATATAGCTGTCGTAAAGAAAGCTTTTGAGGATATGAACGCTCTCTACATTGCTGACGGACATCACCGCTGCGCATCCGCAGTACGCGTCGGCCAGAGAAGACGTGCAGCAAACAAGAACCATACGGGAAATGAAGAGTATAATTATTTCCTCTCCGTTATCTTCCCGGATGAGGAACTGATGATAATGGATTATAACCGTGTGGTACACGATCTGAACGGTAACAGCAAAGATGAGTTCATGGCTGCGCTGGAAAAGGTATTTACCGTAAGCGGAGCGCAGGATGCAGAGTATCATCCCACAGCTAAGGGTGAGCTGGGCATGTATCTGGACGGCAAATGGTATAAGCTTAATATGCTGGACAGCGTTAAGAGTGATGATCCTGTGGACGGTCTTGATGTTGCAATACTTCAGGATAAGCTTTTATCGCCTGTGCTGGGCATAGAGGATCCCAAGACCGACAAGCGCATAGAATTTGTGGGCGGTATAAGAGGCCTGGGAGAATTAAAGAGCAGAGTGGATGCGCTGCCCCAGCAGGGTGTGGCATTTGCAATGTATCCTACCTCCATCGGTGAGCTTTTTGCTGTGGCTGATGCGGGCAGGCTGATGCCTCCCAAGTCTACCTGGTTTGAGCCCAAGCTCAGAAGCGGAATATTTATCCACAGCATCGAGGAGGCGGCTGAATGAATAAGAAACTCTATGATCTGATGGACTGGGCTGCCATTGAGGAGCTGGTCTACGGTGAGTGTGACAGACCCGATGAGATACTGGGGCCTCATAATAAAGGCCGCCAGACTCTGGTACAGGCTTTCTTTCCCGGCGCAGAAAGCGTAAGTCTCTATATAAACGGAAGCGGCGCAAAGGCAAAGACCGTTAAAGTCGAGTTAGCTATGGAGAAGGCGGATGACGCCGGTTTTTTCGCCGTACTGCTTCCCGGTAATGACAGGAAGGATTACCGTTACCATGTGGAATACGCCACAGAGGATGCGGAGACAAAGAAGAAAAAGAAAAGTGTCAGGACTCTTGAGTGTGAAGAGACCTACGGCAGGGGAAAGCTTCTTACGGAGGCTGAAGAGACACGCTTTATAAGCGGCGCAGAAGTTAAGGCCTATACTTATATGGGCGCTCACAAAAAGAGCATAGGGAATATAAGAGGAGTTGTTTTCCGCGTATGGGCTCCGGATGCTGTAAGGGTCAGTGTTATAGGAGCATTTAACGGCTTTGACCCCATGATCCATCCCATGAACCGTCTGGCGGATACAGGGATCTTCGAACTCTTCATACCCGGGATCGAAGAGGGCGCGGAATATGCTTATGATGTACTTATGAAGGGCGGCGTAAGTGTCAGAAAGGCCGATCCTTACAGTATAAAGCAGAGATCATCAAAAGACGCGGAGAGTCTGGTCTGCACTTTAAATTATAAATGGAAAGATGAAAAATGGATGGAGGGCAGGAAGAAATCCGATCCCGCAACCTCCTATGTAAACATCTACACCATGGCTCTGCAGCATCTGCCCGAGGGCTTCCTTAAGGACAGGAAAGCCGTTGCGGAAATGGCGGATTATGTTGCAAATATGGGATACAGCCATGTGGAGCTTTTGCCTGTGATGTCTTATCCCGGTGATGAAGATGCGGGATATCATCCGGCACTTTTGATGGCTCCGGATCAGCGCTTCGGCGATCCGGAGGACTATATGGCTTTCGTTGACTGCATGCATTCCAAAGGAGTGGGCGTGCTGCTTCAGTGGGCGATCGGTGATTTTTCAAATGTAAGTTTCGGACTGGGCGGCTTTGACGGCAGTTCGATCTATGAATACGGCGATTCCAGAAAAGGCGTAGATCCCAGGACAGGGATGCTTAAATTCGATATGGGCAGGCCTCAGGTAAGATCATATCTTTTATCCGCTTTAAGCTGCTGGATCGAGAATTATCATGTAGATGGTTTCAACACTCTTGATCTGGCCAGCCAGCTGTATCTGGATTATTACCGTAATCCCGGGGAATGGGTTCCCAATATGTACGGCGGAGTTGAGAATCTTGAGGCTATCAGCTTCTTTAAGGAAATGAATGCAATGCTGCATAAGGCGAAGAACGGGCTTATGAGCATAGCTTCGCATGCTGCATGTTTCCCCAAGGTTACCGAGACTTCCGATGAGGGACTGGGCTTTGATCTGGTAACGGATGCGGACTGTATGAGGGAGCTTATAGATTATCTGAGCCGTGATCCCATTGTGCGCAGGAATTATCATCAGGCGCTCACCGGCAGCATGCTCTACCAGTATTGCGAACATTATTTACTGCCCTTGGGGCTTTCGAATATCAATTTCCGGCAGGGCGGTATAAGACCGCGCATGTATGGCGATGCCGCACAGCAATGGAAAGGACTTAAGCTTTTGTATGCATATCAGGCACTGCATACAGGTAAAAGCAGTATTTTCAGCGGACAGGAATACGGAGAGGCAGCTTCATTTGAAGATATGCCCGCACAGTTACCTGCAGAGAAAAAAGAGCTGGAGGCCGAGGTGCTCCGGGCTTATGTCAGGAGCCTGAATACGCTCTGTTCAAAAGAACCTGCATTCCATGCCTGTGACGAGGAAGAAGATAACTTTATCTGGCTTAAGGAACAGGGGGCAGAGGATAATGTGCTGGCTTTTATACGCCAGGATAAGAAAAGATCATTTATCTGCGTATTCAATTTTGCAAACGCCGACCGTGAGAAGTATTTTATAGGCGTTGAACGTGAAGGAAAATATAAGGAAGTTTTCTCTTCCGAATGCGGCGGAGCCTGCGAAGGTTCGATCGTTGCAGCCAGAAAGGGGAAGACAGACGGCTGGCAGTATAATATACGTGTACATCTGCCGGCGCTTTCCGTTAAGATATTCCAGTATATCCCTTTCAGCGCAGAGGAGAAAGCGGAAATAAAGCGCCGCGAGGAAGAGCGTGAAAGAAAGCGCAGGGAAGAGGAAGCACTGCGTAAGAAATTAAAGGAAGAGCGTATGAGACTGCGCCATTCCCTTAAGGATGAGCTGGCAAAGAAGATAGCTGCGGCTGAGGAAGCCATAGCTAACGGTTCCGAACAGAAGGGTAAGAAGAAAAAATAATGTTTTACAGCAGCGTTTCAGCGGACATAATATTTCAGGCTGCGGGTACCAGTGCGGAGGAGATGGCAGAGAATCTTGACGCCTTTCAGCAGTTCCTGAAGGATCTGCCCGGGAAGATACTGGTATTCGGTATACGTATGCTCATAGCCATAGTATTTCTTTACGTCGGCAGCAAGCTTATCACCCTGATAAGAAAGATAGTAAAGAAATCCATGCAGAAGGCGAAAGCGGATATCGGGCTCCAGGGATTTTTAGACTCCATGTTAAAACTGGGGCTTTACGCCCTGCTGATCATCTGGATAGCCGCGTACTTTGGCTTTGAGACCACATCGCTGATAGCGGTGCTGGGCAGTGCCGGCGTGACCATTGCTCTGGCCCTGCAGGGAAGTTTATCAAATGTTACCGGCGGCGTCCTGCTGCTTATCTTAAAACCTTTTAAGATAGGTGATTATATCAAGGAAGACAGCAAGGGCAATGAAGGTTTTGTTACTGAGATAGGGCTTTTCTATACCAAGCTGCGTACCATTGATGAAAAGACCGTTATACTTCCCAACGGAACGCTGGCAAATACCTCACTCACCAATGTTAACGAATCACCCAGACGAAGGCTGATATTGAACTTCGGCATCTCTTACCAGTCCGATATCAAGAGAGCAAAGGAGATAATAAAGCACCTCGTAGAAGAAGACAAGAGATTTATAAAGGGTGAAAAAGTACAGATATATGTGGAGTCCCTCGATGAGTCGCAGGTGACCATCGGCATGAGGGCTGTAGTTAAGAATGAAGATTATTTTGAAGTGAAATGGAGTTTTACCGAAGCAGTTAAGGAAGCTTTTGACAGGGGCGGGGTCAGCATACCTTATCCCCAGCTTGACGTGCATCTTGAAGAGGTGCGTGCGGCAGGAGGAAAAGCAAATGAAAAAAAGAAAGGGTAAAAGAACAGCCTTAGTTTTCTTATGTGTAATGCTGCTCCTGGCCGGCGCAGTGCTGTACTTCGGTTTTGTTAATGATAATACAGCTATACGCATAAGGGAATTTCTGGCTGAAAAGATGATAGAGAACAATAAGCAGGAAAAGGCTGTTGCTCTTTATTATGATATTCTTAACCGTGACGAGACCCACACGGATTCCTATCTGGCCCTCGCAGATATCTATCTGCGTGATGAGGATTATGAAGAAGCACACGATATACTGGATGACGGACTGAAAGCTGCAGGCAATGAAGAATTGGCAGATAAGCAGTGGAGTATTTACGAAAAAGAAGCGAATCTTCTTGAAGCGGACGGCACTCCCCAGGCGATAATGGGCTTTATAAATGAGATACCTGCGGAAGAACTGCTTGCATATTACGAGGATCCTTCAAGGGCCGGCAGATACGCAAAAGAAGATGCAAGACGCTGGTCGGAAGCTGTAGTGGCTGTTGCAAAGAACCGCCTGAGAGCCGGGGATGCAAGGGGAGCCGAGAACCTTCTGGAGGATGCGATAGAGAATCCCTTAAATGAATTTGTTGAAACCGATGCTTTTTATGAGGCGCTGATACCTGTGTATCTGTCGCTGGGTGACAGGGCGGTTGAAGCGGATGACATTAATAACGCAAAGTATTATTACAACAAAGTCCTTGAACTGGATCCCAACAATAAGGATGCGATGGAAGGACTTGCAAAGCTGGAAGTAGAGGATGAAGAATCTAAATGGGAGAGCATCCTTATTACCGGCAGGATAAAGGCTGACATGGACATTAATATGCACGGACTTAAGCTAAGCGTTCCGGTTACCATGGATATAGTAATGGATTATGACGGGAGCAGCGCCGGAGCCGAGACCCTGAATATCGATGAGACTGTTGCGGCGTCTGTCCTTGCGCAAAAATATGAGGAAAAACAGAGCATAAGCATGTATCAGAACGGCAAAGATATAATCATGGAGAGCCAGATGACAGGAAGACAGAGAGAGAATAATGCCAGTCTGAAGGATAAGCTCTTTGAGTATATCGCTGATTATCATGCACTGATCAGCACCGGTAAGCCCGGTGATAAGCAGCAGAAGATAAACGGTGTAAACTGTAATGTGAGCCATGCTGTCATGAAGGGAAAGGATTATCTGTATTATCTTCCCAAAGACATGCTGCCTGACGGAGCCGATAAACTTATGAGCAGTCTTGAAATGGACGTAACCAGATATACAGCCGTTGATGACGGCAGGGTTGTAAGAGTGGAAGCACAGATGCTGCAGGCAGATGCGGATGCGTTGAATGCACTGCTGCTGAACTATATCGGTAGTTTTAATGCGGATGTCAGCATAAAAACGATGACAGCCGAATTTGATGTTGAATGCAAATAACTATGGATACCAATATGTTAAGTAAAAAAGACTATTACTATGATCTGCCGCCCGAGCTGATAGCGCAGGATCCTCTTAAGGACCGCAGCGCTTCCAGGCTTATGGTGCTGGGAAGGAAAGACGGAAGCATTTCCCACAGGCATTTCACGGATATAAAAGAATATTTAAAGCCCGGGGACTGCCTGGTGCTCAATAATACCAGGGTTATCCCTGCCAGACTATACGGCGTTAAAGAAGGGACAGGAGCCGGTATAGAAGTACTGCTGCTCAAGCGCCTGGAAGCCAACAGCTGGGAGTGCCTGGTAAAGCCGGGGAAGAAAGCAAAGGAAGGCTGCAGGATAATATTCGGCGACGGTCTTTTATCCGCTGTTGTTACAGATATAGTAGACGAAGGAAACCGCCGCATACGCTTTGAGTATGAGGGAATATTTGAAGAGATCCTTGATAAGCTGGGTGAGATGCCTCTGCCTCCGTATATCACGCATAAGCTGCCCAGAGAGGACAGGGAGCGTTACCAGACTGTATATTCCAAGATAGAAGGTTCTGCGGCTGCACCTACAGCGGGACTTCATTTTACGGAAAAGCTTCTGGAGGAGATACGTGCTATGGGCGTAAAGACCGAATTTGTGACCCTGCACGTGGGCCTCGGTACTTTCAGACCCGTTAAGGCTGATAACATCCTGGAACATCATATGCACAGCGAATACTGTGAGATAAGCGCAGAGACGGCGGCATCCATAAATGAGAGCAGGGCAGCCGGCGGCCGCATCATATGTGTAGGGACCACTTCGGTCAGGACCCTTGAGAGCCTGAGCAGTGACGACGGCAGAGTAAATGCAGGCAGCCGTGATACGGATATATTTATCTATCCGGGTTATACCTTCAAGGCGGTGGACGGTCTGATCACAAATTTCCACCTGCCGGAATCCACGCTGCTAATGCTTGTATCCGCATTTGCAGGCAGGGAGCATGTTCTGGCTGCCTATGAAGAGGCTATAAAGGAGAAATACCGTTTCTTCAGCTTTGGTGATGCGATGGTCATACTGTGAGAACGGAATAGCGGTTTTGTGAGATAAGACTCCGGAGGGTGTTATTCCTCCGGAGCTTTTGTTTTGTAGGCAAAATCGAAAGCGAGGCCGTTGCGGAAGATGATCTTGGTTACTCTCCCGGAGGTTATGATGATCCCGTCAATGATACCGTAGAAGAAGTCTCTGAGCACACCGGGGTCAACTGACGTGGCAAGGTTTTTGTAGTAGATATAATTCCTGCTGGATAGTTTCTGGGCGATGATAAATTCGCTTGCCCTCTGTATGAAGGATATGTCATCGATCAGCTTTTCATCAGAGCTGGCGTTCAGAAGCCCGATCTGTTCGTCCAGGTCTTCGATCTGTTCCATGATCTTCTGCTTTCTGGATATGAATTCGGTTTCGGATATGGCCGTATTGTCGTAAAGGTACAGATTAGTCAGCCTGTCGAGGGCGCGTTCTGAAGCAATACGCCTTTTTCGAAGGTTTGATAATTCGGAGGCATCTTTCTTTTTGCGTTCTTTTGAGGCGGCTTTTCCATAGAGCACACTCCGTATCTGGGGAGAATGGAGGAAGTCGTACAGATCCTGCAGTCCGTCAGTGTTGAGAAAATCTATCTCCCGGAAAGTATCACCGTTTAGGAGAACGCTCTGTAGATCCGGAAGAGAGTTTATGCTGTCGATATTTTTCTGCGCGGAGAGCATATTGAGAATGAAGTTTATGGTGAATTCACCGATGATAGGGTCGGAGCTTGCCTTGCACCGGCATCCGCTCTTGAACTGACGGAGCGTGTAACAGGCGTATTTGGAATACTGCCAGCTCTTCTTTGAGCCAACAGGAGAACCGCCCATGGCGCGGCCGCAGGTTCCACAGAAAACGAGACCGTTGAAAACGTGTATCTTTTTATTGAGGGAGCCGTAAGGAGATGAACGGTACTTCACCTTTGAGTTATCGTCAAGGATCCTCAGTATGCGTTCCTTCTGGTCCCTGGAAATGATCGGGACATGGTGGTCGCGGTAGGTTATCCATTCGGATTTGTCGCGTTTTTTGCCACTATTTGCGTCCTTATGTACGTTGTAGCGGTAATCTCCGCAGTAAAAGACGGATGTGAGAATCTTGTAAACGCCGATGATGTTCCAGAGAGCACCGCTGCGGGTTGGGATCAGATTTACATTGAGATGGCGAGTGACCATGCCCTGGGAACGGTATTCCTCGTATTTGTCGTGGATAAGGCGCACAACCTCGGCTTCTTTTTCGATGATGGAAAAAATAGAGGTTTCGGGGTCATAGGAATAACCGTATGGGATCCGGCCGCCGTTCCATAAACCGCTGGAAGCGCGGGAGACCATGGTGGCGTGAACACGCTCACTTGTCATGTTTCGTTCCAGCTCGGCGAATACGAGAATGATCTTCAGCATAGCTTCGCCCATAGCGGTTGAGGTGTCGAACTGCTCGTTTTTGGAGACGAAGACCACCCCGAGATCCTTCAGTTCCTGGTACATGGAAGCGAAGTCCAGAAGATTTCGGGAGATGCGGTCAATCTTCCAGACAAGGAGATGTGTGAAAGCATGGTTGCGGATCTGTGACATCATCTCCTGGTATTTGGGGCGGTCAGTATTTTTTCCGGAGTAACCGGCATCCTCAAAGATGACGCAGTCTTCGGTATGTAGCATGACGCGTGAATAATCGAGAAGTTCCTGCCGCTGCATGGGGAGAGAGTCTTTGTCTACCTGGTACACGGTAGAGACGCGGACATAGATCGCCACACGGTTTGTATGCGGCTTATTATCGGTTTGCATATATTTCTACCTCTGATGAATTGTCAAGCTGCAAGAGCCTTCTCGACAGCTTCCGGGATACCGTAGTAATCACTCTGCCACACAGAAAGGTCCATGAGGGAAGGGAGAGTAATGGATATCCGACCAGGACGCTCATTTTCAAGGGTTTCGGCAGAGACGGCGTAGAATTCCCAGAAATCGAGATCGAGGATATTTTGGGATTGATCCATGCCTTTGTAAAGGCAGAAGATATAGGCATCACAGTTGCGCTTTGTCCCACTGACGAAATCACCTGTCGGTTTTGGGAACAGGGGCGGTGCGATATCGAACGAAACCTGGTCGGGGCGGGTGTCATCAGCAGAGCTGACATAAGATGCAGCGCGGACCTCAACCCTTGCT
>CAMVRS010000091.1 GCA_947169935.1 uncultured Lachnospiraceae bacterium | reverse complement strand
CACCATGAACAATTTGTTAACTGGCGTTAACAGTTTGTTCATGGTGACTGGCACCTTTATTGTATCACCTTGTAATTATGCTTCTGCAGCACGGGGATCGCAGCTTTCATTGATTCGTCATCATAGAATGCGATGCCAAGTGCACCTTCTGCCATTTCACGGTTGTGTATGATCCCGATATTTTTGATACTGATGGCATTTGATGCCAGCAGTGTGGCAACCATGGCAATCTCACCGGCTTCATCGGGAATATCCACAAAGAGTATATTCCTGCGGGGGATAGCGGAAGTGCGTCGTTCGCTCATGCCGCCGCGGTATTCGCCGCTTTCTTTAAAAAGAGTATTTATCTGATCGAATTCACCCTTTTCAAGTATGCTGTCTATACGGTTAAGCTCATCGGTATAGCGCTTAAGCATGGTGCGGATATTGCCGGTATTGCTCCTGCAGATACTTTCCCACATGGCGGGATCGGAGGAGGCGATACGGGTTATGTCCTTAAAACCGCCTGCGGCTATGGTCTTCATGAAAAAGTCCTCATTGTCTGCATTCTTTACGGTATTTACCAGGGCTGCAGCAATAAGATGGGGCACATGGCTGATGGCGGCCGTAGCATAGTCGTGTTCATCGGGACTTGCCAGAAGGGGGATGGACTTTATGCGTTTTACCAGTTCGGTCATTGCATCGGTATATTCCTGCAGCGTTTCCTTTGATGGAGTGAGCAGGTAATAGGCGTTCTCAAGTATCTGTGCATCGGAAGAAGCATAGCCTGTTGTCTCACGGCCGGTCATGGGGTGACCGCCCAGGAAATGGTCGGATATTCCCAGCTCATCGGCAGCCGCCTGTATGTCTCCTTTGACGGAGCCTACATCAGTGATCAGAGTGGTGTTTTTGACAAGAGGAGCGATAGTTTTTAAATTTAATATATTGCTCCCGGTAGGTGCGCAGAGAAAGATGACATCAGCTTTATCAACATCCGATATCAGACTCTCCGCTATTGAGCTGAGTGTTCCGTCGTTAAGAGCGGGTTCAATGCTTTCACGGTGTCTTGTCCAGGCGCTTATCCGGGCGTCAGGCTGGGTTGAGCGGATCGCTCTTGCGATGGAACCGCCGATAAGGCCAAAGCCAAGGAAAAGATATGTTTTGAAAATCTTCATGTCAGTCAGTCAAGCTTAAAGAAGCTCATCTCCTTTGTAAGTTCTTCGGATACCTGCTTTAAGGAATCGGCGTTGCTGGTGAGCGTTGATACTGTGGCTGCCAGTTCTTCCATGGAGGCTCCGGTCTCTTCGGTGCTGGCTGCATTCTCTTCGGAAATGGAAGAGAGAGAAGTCATTGCATCGATAACAACGTCTTTTGCGGTAACGCAGGCATCGGCATTTGCAGAGATCCTGCTCACGCCGTTAACCGTATTGTTTATATCTTCTATCATGGAATTAACGCTGTCGTAGGTGGCGTCAATAACTGATTGCTGATTGTTGTTGGTCTTTTCAACTTCCTCTGCCATGGTAACTGCTTCCTGGGACTGCTTTAACAGCTCGTCCATTTCGGAACGTATCTGGCTGGCGGAATTGCTGGAATCGGAAGCCAGCTTGCCGATCTCTTCGGCAACAACGGCAAAGCCGCGGCCGGCGTCGCCTGCGCGGGCAGCTTCGATAGAAGCATTAAGCGCCAGCAGGTTGGTCTGGGTAGCAATGCTGGTGATGGCGGCAACCATTCCGTTGATACGTCCCACGGCATCGCTGGTAGCGCTTATCTTGCCGGAGATAGTATGGATAACGCCATTCATGGTTTCGCTGCTCTTTTTGAGTTCCTCGAGATTGTGCGCTGATACGTTGGAGGATTCCTGCATACGGCTTGTGATCTGGGTAAGGCCTGCAGTAGCTTCCTGCACGCTGTTCACGGCTGCGCCTATGCGCTCGATGTTGGCAGTGGCTCCGTTGATCTCATCTGCCTGCTGCGTGGCTCCCGTGGCGATGCCCTGAATGGCTTTTGAAACGTCTTCGGCATTAAGTGCGATCTGCCCCGACATATCGTCAAGCTCGTCAGAAGCTTTATTAACGGAAGAGGCTCCGTTTACTATACCGTTTACTATGGACTCCAGTTTGTCTATAACGTTATTGGTGCTGTTGATTATCTCACCGAATTCATCTTTGCGGTTATCGCGGTTTTTGATCTTAAAGAAACGGCCTTCGGACAGAGCGTTCATGGTGTTGTTGACATCTGTAAGAGGCCGGGTGATGGAGCGCGAGAAGAATACGGCCAGCACTATGGCGGCTATGATAAAGAGAGTGCCCAGTCCGACCTGTGCAAACATGGTGGTGTATACGTTCTTTAACGCAACTTCCTTGACACGGCAGGAGGCGATTATCCAGCCGCTTTTTTCCATCTTGGTCCAGGATATCATCCAGGTATCACCCATAAAAGGAGCTACGTAATCACCCTCTGTTTTATCTCCGCGGGATTCGGTATAGAAGGGGTTCTGATCCTGTTTTTCGGGATTGTCCGTATCTATGGTCCTTACGGAATGGGCCACAACTGTACCGGTGCGATCCACAACGACTATCTCCTGACGGTCCTGGGTAACTTCGCCTGCTACCAGATCATGTAATACATCGCAGTCCAGATCGCGCTGTACGATACCCAGGACTTTGGTCTTGTCGGAGTTCCAGATGGGAACGGATACCGTAGCAATGGCTGTACCGGAGGATTGGGAGATGATAAGATCGGAAATGTAATAATCGGCGCCTGCCATAGGCTCTTTGAAATAATCGAGATCCGCCACATTTATCAGTTTGTCCATAGTCCTGAAACGCTGTTTGCCTGTGGCGTCGGTGAGTGCAGTGGAATTGCCGTCTGCCATATTACGGTCGATATCCATCATCTGCCGCAGCAGCGGTGCGCTGGCAGTACCGTCAAGGATCGCGGGTTCGGGATTTTCCAGGTATTCACGTACCTGGGGAGAAGCTGCGAATGAACGGAGAGCTTCGATATTCTTGCTGAATATAACATCCAGCTCTTCGGATACGAGAGCAGCCTGGGCGGTATTAACTTCGTTTGCGGAATCGGTTCCCTGATTTATGGTGTTGACAAGACTGAGGAGAGTAAGAACTACGACAGGGATCACAACGATCAGAGCCATAACAAAGATAAGCTTGAAACTTACGCTGCTTGTTCGTGATGTTTTTCTTTCCATAAAACAGTCCCTCCTTGGAATATTATAAATGATCAATAATGGATTATTTCAGCTCGCCAAGTATCTCCCAGGCGTAATCATCAAGAGCTTTCTCTTCGGCACTCAGATCGTCATAGTCTACCAGCAGATGATGGTGGCGGAGTTTATTATTCCGTTTAGGATCATATTTCCAGTTGTAGAGTATATGGAAACGCATCCAGCGTTTATGCTCAAGTATACGGCAGGCTTCGCGCTGCTCTTTGTCAAAAGAGCTGAAGCATTTAAAGGCTTTCCGGCAGTTTTCTTCATTTATCTCCGTAAGATCATCGTCTTTAAGAAGCAGACGTATCTTGGTAAGCAGATGGTCGGCAACAGCAATATTGGACTGGCGGTGGAACTCGGAAAGTTCGCCCCAGCGCTGGCCGCCTCCGCTTTTTGCACAGTACAGATCGTTCATGGTCATGGCCACACGGTTTAAGGAATCTTTCATGACCATATGGCGGTTTAAAGTCTGGCTATTACTGCCGAATACGGTGCAGCGGTCGTCATTAACGGAAGCACAGATATAAAGCTTGCCGCTGACGGGGAAATACTTAAGGAGCCTTGCCATATTTGAGAGATTGCAGGAAGGATTATCGTCACAGAGGATGATCCTGTCTGCGTTCAGCAGCAATTCGCTTGAAGTATTCCAGTTGTTTTCTTCAAAAAAGAGACTGTCGTCGGTCTGCGATAATTCGTTAATGCCGAGGATCTTGTGAAGTTCATAATGATCCTTGAGGAAATTACCGTTATCACCGAAAATATGATATTCCATTTTGTGATCGTCGGGAAAAACATTTATGAGAAGACCGCGCTCTAAGAGACGGCCGGGAAGCTCGCCTTCTCCGATCATTACTATGAGCTTTTCATTCGATCGTATTGGATTGTCCATCCAATAACTCCTGGCGGTATTATCGCGGAGGTTGAAGAGGACCATACCGTCCGGCAGATGCTCGGGGGTAAAAGAGGTCTCGCAATAGATATGAAGATCGTTGCGGGTGGCTGCATCGGAATTGTTTATACTAAGGGCTGTATCATAATTTGCCCAGGGATCGCTGCCCATGCAGAATACATGACTGGTGCCGCCTTTTATGTGCCGCTTTAATACCAGAGATACAGGGGCATCGATAACAACATGACAGGGCAGATCCGATAAGAAATCATCTGCCTGATTGGCGTCACTGCTGCAGAAGATAAAGACTGTACCGGATCCGTTTCTGGTGAGTTGTTTTGCCAGAAAGCGTGAACGTTCATCCATACAGGTAAAGATATACCATTCACGGCGTCTGTACCGCCAGAGAGTGAAGCGGGGCAGGAGACGCCCGAAAAACAATGAGAAGATAAGACCCAGCAGGAATGTAAGCGCGCCGGCGCTTGACAGCATCATAATGGCACCGATGATCTTTCCTGCTCCGGTGGCGGGAGTAACATCTCCGTAGCCAACGGTGGTAAGGGTTGCAAGCAGATACCAGGCCGCATCTCCCATATTGGTAATGCCGCCTTCCACGCCCTGCAGGCTTTCTACTGCCAGCAAAAGGACCATCATAAAAACATAGATGGAAACAATAGCTAAAATTATCTGTATGATCTTCTTTTTCATGCATTATATTATACTTATTTTTATATTCGGGTGCAAGAGATTATATGACGGCTTGTTAGACCATCGGATTTATGTTATTATCTGATTTAATTACTATGTAAGCATTTTCCTTCTTTTTGGAATGCTTTACTCCGGAGCAGAGACACAGGTAAATGGAAGACAAAGATTTTATCACATCCGTTGTCAACAATTTCATAGGCGGGATCTGCGTATTTAAGATAGACAGTTCAAACCGCAGTATAGAACCCATATATTTAAATGACGGTCTCTACAGGATGCTGGGAGGCGGGCGTACAGCCGTAGATATGATCTTTAAGGATATACGTCTGTCCATCATTCCCGATGATATGCCTGTATTTGAACAGGGAATAACCGATATACTCGCAGATGACGGCGCTGCGGAAATGGAATTCCGCATAGTCAATCATGACGGAGGCCTGGTGTGGCTCAGGCTGCATGGTAATCTTTATTCCCGCGAGGCAAATGAGAATATCATAGCTGCCGTGATCCTGGACTGCACCGAACAGAAGCTGATAGAAGAAGAACTGAAGCGTCAGTCGGATTACATGCATCTGCTTATGGACACGGATATAACCTTTGATTTTAACTGCCGTACAGATGTGTGTGTTTACCGCATGGCCCAGACAGATGCGCTGCATCATGATGCGGTCATCAACGGATATCTTGAACATATCCCTTCAACCGGGATACATAAGGATGATGAACAGGCTTTTGAGGAAATGCTTAAAAGCGCTATGGCTCACGCCCACAGGGACAGCATGGAATTCCGTTCATTCGGCTTTTTTGACCGGGCCGCGGATTACAGGTGGTACCGTGCCAATATAGTTAGCATCATAGGCAAGGAAGGATATGTTGCCCATGTGATAGGCCATATCGTGGATATCCATGATGAAAAGATGAAGGAGCTGGAGCTTAAGCTGCGGGCAGATCATGATGGACTCACGGGACTGCTGAACAAAAAGGCAACGGAAGAGCTGATACGCCGAATACTTGAGGAAGAGAATGCTGATGAAGAAGGCGGAGCGCTGATCATCCTTGATACCGATGATTTCAAATCCGTGAACGATAACTACGGCCACAGTGAAGGTGACAAGGTTCTTGCCACCATAGGCGGGATAATCAGCAGTAATTTTAAGGGCATGGATGTTACCGGGCGTATAGGCGGTGATGAATTCATGGTCTATATCAACAGTATTACGGCTGCCGATGCCTGCAAGCTGGCAGGTAAACTGGAGCTTACGATAAAAGCGGCGTTTCCTGATGAAGAATATGCCGGAAAGATAACCATGTCCATAGGAATATCGGTATTCCCGGAGCATGGCAGGGATTTTGAGATCCTCTATGAGAAAGCAGATAAGGCGCTGTATGAAGCAAAGCATGCGGGCAAGGCGTGCTACAGACTGTATAAGGATGAATGAAAAATGGAACGTTATGTGATGATAGAAGAGATCTCAGACGGCAGGCTTTATACCGCGGATGATCCGGTAAAGGCTGATGCTCACGGCTGCAGGGGCTGCTCCTGGTGCTGTGAGAACATGTGCGATACCATAGTGCTGGATCCCTATGATATCTATTCGTTATCCAAAAATCTTAATAAGTCTTTTGCCGAGTTGGTGCTTACGGAATATATAGAGATCGGGCTTCATGACTGCTTAAGTATGCCCAATATAAAGGATAAAGGCAGGGGCTGCGGTTTTCTTTCAGATGAAAAGCGCTGCACCGTACATTCGTTCAGACCCGGGATATGCAGGCTTTTCCCTCTGGGAAGATATTATCATGATGATACTTTTTCCTATATCCTGCAGACCCATGAATGCAAAATAGAAGAGAGGGATGAAGTGAAGGTCAGGGACTGGCTGGAAATAGATGATCTGCCGGCTTATGAAGAGTATGTTTTAAAATGGCATGCCTTTGTAAAGAATCTGTCCAACTTCATGAAGGAACCGGCAGAACCGGGAGTCAAGAGGAATATACACATCCTTTTCCTCAAGAAGTTTTATGAAACGCCTTATGATACGGATAAGGAATTTTATCCGCAGATCTATGCGAGAATGAAAGCCTGGCAAGATTCTTCGGTTCGCTCAGAATGACAAACTGCTGTTATCCTGAGGGCTTTTGCCCGAAGGATCTTTTTTTTATACTTGTAATAATCAGTATATGATGTTAGAATAAGCGCTGACTTTTTTTCAGGGAGGTATGGAAAATTGGCTGATAAAGAAAAGAAAACAGATAAGTCTTCGGGTGGTATCAAAGCTTTTCTAAAAAAGAAAGATATAGAGATATCATTAAAGAGATACGGTATTGATGCTTTGGGAGCAATGGCTCAGGGTCTTTTCTGTTCGCTGCTGATCGGTACTATCATCAATACCATAGGTACGCAGTTTCATATTCCTTTTCTGACAACGCCGGTCGCAACAATAGCCGGTACCGAATATACCGTGGGCGGTCTGGCTACGGCCATGAGCGGTCCTGCAATGGCGGTTGCCATCGGTTCGGCACTTAAATGCCCGCCGCTGGTTCTTTTTTCACTGATAACCGTTGGTTTTGCTTCAAATGCCCTGGGCGGTGCAGGCGGTCCTCTGGCAGTTCTGTTCGTTGCAATACTTGCAGCAGAGATCGGTAAGCTGGTTTCCAAGGAGACCAAGGTCGATATACTTGTAACACCTCTGGTTACTATAGGCGTTGGTATCTTCCTGTCATGGCTTATAGCGCCTACTCTTGGTGCGATAGCATCAAAGCTTGGCGATGTCATCATGTGGGCAACAGAGCAGCAGCCGTTCCTGATGGGTATCATCTTACACTGCCCATATCATCCGCAGCTATATGCGCGGCTCTCGGACTTACCGGACTTGCGGGCGGAGCAGCGGTAGCAGGCTGCAGCGCGCAGATGATAGGCTTTGCGATCATCTCCTTTAAGGAGAATAAATGGGGCGGACTTATTTCACAAGGTATCGGTACTTCAATGCTTCAGATGGGCAACATAGTAAAGAATCCCCGCATCTGGATAGCGCCTACTTTAGCAAGCGCGATCACAGGCCCTATAGCAACCTGCCTGTTCAAGCTTGAGATGAACGGTGCACCCGTATCTTCAGGTATGGGGACCTGCGGTCTGGTCGGACAGATCGGTGTATATACCGGCTGGGTAAATGATGTGGCAGAAGGAACAAAGGCAGCCATCACGGCTTCCGACTGGGCGGGACTGGTGCTTATAAGCCTGGTATTACCGGCTGTTTTTTCAATGATATTCCACATGCTGGTAAAGAAGCTTGGCTGGGTAAAAGACGGAGATATGAAACTTTCATAAAGTTAAAAACAGCGGTGAAAGCCGCTGTTTTTTTGTTTATATAAATTATGCTTGCATTTATCCGATATATGGTATAGAATTCAACCGGGTTAAAACCCCAAGCACATTTAAAACTTTATACATCCAAAAGGAGGAGGTAAGCAATGAAAAAGGCAGGTTTATTACTTGCAGCTTTGCTGGCTACAATGACTGTTGCACTGGGCGGATGCACAGGCGGCAAGACAGAGGAGGCTTCTTCCGGACAGATCACCATCGGTATTCCACAGGATCTGGAAGACGGACTTGACCCGCATAAGGTTAGCGCGGCAGGTACCAAAGAGATACTGTTCAATATCTATGAGGGCTTAGTCAAGTATGACGAGAGCGGGGATCTGAAGCCGGCTGTTGCCAATGCTGTCGAGATCAGTGATGACGGACTGGTCTACACCATCACATTACGTGACGGAGTAAAATTTCATAATGGCAATACGGTAACGGCGGAGGATGTTATTTATTCTATAGAACGCTGTGCCGGGAAGGACGGAAATGATCCGTTGGTTCCGGCATTTTCTAATATTGCCTCACTTGTAAAAACCGATGACAAGACCATTACACTGACACTGAACGAAGCAGATACCGAGTTTATGGCATCACTGACTACGGCGATCATACCCGCAGATAATGCGGATCCTGCTTCAAACATCATCGGTACCGGCCCCTACAAATACGTAAGCCGCGCACCCCAGGAATCCATAGAGCTTACAGCATTTGAGGATTATTGGGGAGAGAATGCAAAGATCAAGGATGTAACCCTTAAGGTCATCGCAAATCCCGATGCCATCGTAATGGAGCTTAAGGGCGGCACCATCGACATGATCGCACGTATAACCGACACCCAGGCTGCAGAGCTTGAAGGAAGCGATTTCAACGTACTGGAAGGTACAATGAACCTGGTACAGGCACTCTACATCAATAATGCAGTTGAGCCTTTTAACGATGTAAGAGTAAGACAGGCACTGTGCTACGCTATCGACCCTCAGGAAATAATGAACTTTGTTTCCGGCGGCAAGGGTACCGAGCTGGGAAGCAGCATGTTCCCTGCATTCACCAAGTACTATGACGAGAGCTTAAACCACACCTACGATCAGGACCTTGAAAAGGCTAAACAGCTGCTTGCTGAGGCGGGATATCCCAACGGTTTCTCCTTCAGCATGAGCGTGCCTTCGAACTACCAGCAGCATATATCCACCGCTGAGGTGCTTTCCGAGGAATTCAAGAAGATAGGCGTGGATGCAAAGATCGACCTGATCGAATGGGACAGCTGGCTGTCTGATGTATATATGGGACGCAACTATACTACCACCGTGGTAGGCGTTGATGCTTCCGTACTTACCGCAAGAGCCCTGCTTGAGCGTTTCGTATCCGACAAGGGAAACAACTTCGTAAACTTTAATTCGGCTGAATATGATAAAGCGTTCAACGAAGCAATATCCACAACGGATGAAGCCAAGCAGACAGCTGCATACGAGAAGTGCCTGAAGATCCTTTCGGATGAAGCTGCAAACGTATACATCCAGGATCTGCCTACCTTTGTGGCACTTAATAAAAAATATGCAGGCTACAAATTCTATCCTTTATATGTACAGGATATAGCAAGCCTTTATGAGGTTGAACAATAAGAATATCTGCGGATGAAAATATTCTTAAAAAAAATCGTATCAATGTTGCTCACTCTGCTCGCAGTGTCATTCATCGTTTTTGCGGCATTTGAGATAATCCCGGGGGATGCTGCGGTATCCCGCCTGGGAAGTAATGCCACAAAAGAGAGTGTGGAGGCACTGCGGGCCCAGATGGGCCTTGACAGACCCTTCATGATCAGATATCTGAGCTGGTTAGCCGGTTTTGTGAAGGGAGATCTGGGAACTTCTTACAGCTATAATATGCCGGTATCTTCCATGATACTGGAAAAGCTTCCGATCACTATCACATTAACTATAATATCCATGATACTTACCATAGGGGTATCCATACCCCTGTCCCTGCTTATTGCAAAGTATGCGGGAAGTAAGTTTGACAAGGTCAGTTATGGCGTGAACCAGTTCGCCATGGCTATTCCGTCATTCTTCCTGGGCATACTTATGAGCTGGTTTTTCGGTATGGTTTTAAAATGGTTCAGCCCCGGAGGATATATTTCTTATAAGAAGAACTTCGGCGGCTTTTTGAGTTATCTGATCCTTCCGGCCATCGCGATAGCGATACCGAAATGTGCGATGAGTATTAAGCTGCTGCGCAGTGCGATACTCACGGAGGCAGGTAAGGATTATGTTCGCACGGCATACAGCAGAGGCCTCTCTACCATGGAGGTGCTGTACCGGCATGTGCTTAAGAATGCAATGATCCCGCTCATAACTTTCTGGGGCATGGCTGTGGCTGATATGATAGCCGGCTCCATAGTGGTAGAGCAGGTTTTCAATATACCCGGGCTTGGTAGGATACTGCTTACTTCCATATCCAACAGGGATTATCCCGTGGTGGAGGCGGTGATACTGCTGATAGCATTGGTTGTTTTGATAATGAATGTAGTAGTGGATATACTATACAGGATTGTTGATCCGAGAATGGTTAAAGATTCTTCGGGCTGACGCCCTCAGAATGACACGGCGAAATGTCATCCTGAGCGAAGCGAAGGATCTTTACAGGTAAACTTTTATGAAGAAGTGGCTTAAAAAGCACAAAAACTTCAACTTCATAGCAGGCGCCATTATCACCGGAGTGCTGCTACTTACAGTGCTCATCGGTATTTTTGCTACGCCTTACGACACGACGCAGATGAACGTAGCCGATAAGTTCGCAAAGCCTTCCTTTGCGCATTGGATGGGCTGTGACAATTACGGCAGGGATATATTGAGCCGTGTTATGGAAGGCATGGGCAATACCTTCCTGATCGCTGTCCTCACGGTGCTTATCGGTACAGTATTCGGCGTTATCATTGGCGCGCTCTGCGGATACTTCGGCGGCCTTCTGGATGATATACTGATGAGGATAAATGATGTCCTCTTTTCCTTCCCAAGCATATTGCTGGCGCTGGTAATAATAAGTCTGCTGGGAACCGGCCGGCTTAATGTTACCCTGGCCCTTGGTATTGCTTTTATACCCAGCTTTGCCAGGATAGTGCGTTCGGAGGTTAAGAAGCAGTGCTCACTTGATTATGTAAAGAGTGCGGCGCTTATGGGAGCGGGGCATATGAGGATAATATTTGTGCATATCCTTCCCAATATCATGCCGGTATTATTAAGCTCCGTTATGATTGGTTTTAACAATGCGGTACTTGCGGAAGCCGGACTCAGTTATCTGGGCATAGGTGTACAGCCGCCTGCAGCTTCGCTGGGGCGTATGCTTTCCGAGGCGCAGTCATTTCTGTTCACGGCACCCTGGTATGCAATATTCCCGGGTCTTGTAATAGTTCTTACGGTGCTGGGCTTTGCGCTTCTGGCAGAAGGTACCACGGAGGAAGAATGATGCTTCTTAGTGTAGAGGATTTCGGAATAGAATTTCATGATCACGATTCGCCGGAACGCGTGGTGGAAGGCGTTTCCTTTACGCTGGATAAAGGCGAGATACTGGGTATAGTGGGTGAATCCGGCTCCGGTAAATCCATGACTGCTCTGGCTATAGCAGGCCTTCTTCCCAGAAAGAAGTTAAAGAAAGAAGGGCGTATCCTGTTCGAAGGCGAAGACGTGCTTACCATGGAAAGGCACAAGCTCCGCGGCCTTCAGGGTGATGAGATATGCATGATATTTCAGGAACCCATGACGGCTCTCAATCCTACGATGAAGATAGGATTGCAGGTAGAGGAAGCGCTTCGTATACATCATACTGAAATGAATGATGCGCAGCGTAAGGAGAGGGCGATAAAGTGGCTTAAAAATGTTGAGCTGGATGATCCCGAGCGTGTATATGAATCCTATCCGCACCAGCTTTCCGGCGGTATGAGGCAGAGGGTTATGATAGCCGCCGCCATGGTAGGCAATCCCCAGCTGCTTATCGCCGATGAAGCTACCACTGCGCTGGATGTTACGGTACAGGCCCAGATCATCAAGCTGCTCCAGAAGATAAATAAGGAATCGCAGGTTGCCATACTGTTTATATCACATGATCTGTCACTGATAAGGCAGATATCTCATAACGTGCTGGTGATGCAGAACGGTCATCTGGTCGAAAAAGGCGCAGTTGATGATATCTTTGAGCATCCGCAGCAGGAGTATACAAGGAAACTGATCTCGGCTATACCCAGGGTGGAATTATGAGTGAGAATCTTGTCAGCTTAAAGGATGTGGAGGTTTCCTTTACATCCGGAAGCATTAAGAAAATAGAAAAGCAGGTTTTAAAGGGCGTAAGTTTTGATATAAAACCCGGAGAGATACTGGGGCTGGCGGGTGAGAGCGGCAGCGGCAAAAGTACCATTGCCAAGACCATACTCAAAATGGTGGCTATAAAAGCCGGCAGCATGGAACGCACCACCAATCATCCGCAGATGATCTTCCAGGATCCTTACGGTTCCCTGAATCCTGCCTACAGCATATCCTGGATCATGCAGGAGCCGCTCCGCATGTCAACGAAAATGAATGCCGCACAGCGCCGGGAAAAGGTTGTGGAGATGCTTAAGGAAGTAGGTCTTGATGAGACCTATATGGAACGTAAGCCCGGCGAATTATCGGGCGGCCAGCGCCAGAGGATCTGTATAGGAACGGCGCTTATGCGCGAGCCCAGGCTGCTGATCGCAGATGAACCGGTGTCTGCGCTTGATGTAACCGTTGCTGCCCAGGTTCTTGCATTGCTTAAGCGTCTTCATGATGAGAAAGGCATAGCCATACTGTTCATATCCCATGATCTGCGCACCATGTATAATTTCTGCGACCGCATCATGATCCTCCGTGATGGGCGTATAATAGAGGAAGGGACTCCCAAGGAACTGTACAGGAATCCCAGAGAGGAATACACCAGGTTGTTACTTAAGAGCGCCGGGATTTGACGCTCATTTGAATATTCTTTAAATTTATATCCCTGTTTTTTATATATTATTTTTGTGATGGCACACTTTTGTGCCATTACTTTTTGTAATATAATAAAAACAGTGATCAGAAAGGACGGATATCGGTGGCAGAAACTAAAGAAAAGCTTATAAGGGTTCTTCAGATCATTCAGGACACTAATGAATCCTGTCCGATCAATGCGAATGAGCTTATTACCCGATTGGAGCGTGAATATGATATTGCCGGAGTTGACAGACATTCTGTTTATCAGGATATGGCTGTTCTGGAAAAATGCGGATATCCGATAAAACAATGTGCCGATAAAAGAAAAGGCTGGTATTTTGATGAAAATGGTCTGAAAGACTGGGAACTATGTATCCTTATTGATGCTGTAATGCAATCTAAATGCCTGGCTCTGGAAGAGGCTGAAAGAATAAGAAATATCCTGATCAAAATGACAAGCCGACGTGGAAGAAGCTGCTTTGAAAGAAATATTAAAGCAGATTCTTACGGGCAGATCGAAAAGGGATATTCGGTTCGTAAAAATCTTGAAGCTATGTTGGAAGCGCTATATCAGAATAAAAAAGTCCTTTTCCAATATACTGAATTGGATGATTCGCTGCATATACGGTTAAGAGGAGAAGGTCGGGTTTATTGTCTTAGTTTATATGCATTTTATTGGTCTAATAACACTTATTATCTGGTTGGAGCTCATGATAATCATGAGGGTCTTACACGTTATCGTCTTGACAGGATCAGGAATCTTAATGTATCAGAAGAAGATACTTTACCCGCTGAAGATAAACTTGGAAAAAATGCTGTGAAGATTATACAAAAAGAAATTATGTTAGGCGTGAATAATTATGGCGGGAAAGAGAAAAAAATCGTATTAGAGTATGAGCCCGGTAGGGAAGCTAATGCTATTTTGTTTGATTTTGCAGGTGCCGGCATGGATGTAGTAAGGATGAATAGTGGCAGACTGCGTGTTTCTTTCAAGAAGCTTGATAGTGTGAATCTTCATTCATGGTTAATGCAGTATTCGGGGATATTCCAGTTGATAGAACCGGTTGAAATTAGAGATAGTATAATTGAACGCTTGGAAAGCGGAATGAAAACATACCGTAAAAAAGCAACAAAAAAGATCCTTTCGGATCTTGATTGAATGCACTCGCTGTGCGGCCAACATAAGTTGACGATTAGGAAAATTCTTTATTTGAACTCGCAGTGTGAATCCAGAGGGCTCTGAATTCAATTAATATATATCATTATCAGGAGGCTGTGTCAAGTATGAAAAACAAAGGGGTTACAAAAAATAATAAGCAGACAGAGTATTATATCGGCCTGGATATAGGTACTGATTCCGTTGGAGCGGCAGCTATTGATGATCGATACAGACTGATTAAAGTTAAAGGAGAGCCTGTAATGGTTTCTCATTTATTTGATCCGGCTAAACAATGTGCTGAGAGAAGAGCTTTTAGAACCGCCAGAAGACGTCTTGACAGAAGAAAACAGAGGGTGCAGCTCATTGATGAGATTTTTGCGTCTGAAGTTTGCAGGATAGATCCGGGATTCTATATTAGAAAAAAAGAAAGCGCATTGTATGCGGAGGATAGGACAGATAAGGATTGTAAATATCTGTTCTTTAATGACAGCGGATATAATGATTCTCAATATTACAGGGATTATCCCACCATACATCATCTTATATGCTATTTGATGGATACCAAGGGTGATAAGCCGGATATTCGTCTTGTTAATATAGCTGTTGATTGGCTGGTTGCGCATCGAGGGCATTTTCTGAGTGAGGTAGGAATTGAGAATATTGATAATATAATGGATTTTAATTCAATCTATGAGGAGTTTGTTGCATGTTTTGACAGGCTTGGCAAGGAGATGCCATGGGACAGGATAGATCCTGCTGGATTAGGAGATATTCTGAAGAATAGAGGTGTAAACAGAAAAAAGAAAGAATTGGCTGATTATTTATATAATGGGAAAGCGGAACAACCTTATGATGATTATTTTTTGAACGTAAAAGAATTGATAACATTAATGGCTGGTGGAAAGGTAAAAGCAGCAAAACTATTCCTTGAATCGGAATATGAGGATGACTTGTCATTTAGCATAGACAACGATATGGATATCATTTTGCCTCAGTTGGACGATGATGCAGAGATCATAGCGAAACTTGCCATGATGTATGATTGGAGTGTTTTGTCTGATATTCTGGATAATAACAGATACATTTCAGCGGCTAAAGTAAAGATATATGAACAGCACAAAAAGGATCTTAAAGATTTAAAAGCTTTTGTAAGAAAATATGAAAAAAGAGGAGCGTTGGCTAAAGGTAGCTTTAATGAGATTTTTAGAGAGGCGCAAGCGAAATTAAAGAATTATACTGCTTATTCCTATAATGTTTCTTCTGTACCTGAAGGTAGTGAGATTCCGGATAATAAAGCAACAGCTGAAGAATTCTATGCTTATTTAAAAAAGAAACTGGAATTAGATAAGAACTCTTATGATGCGATTGATGAGGCATATATTTCTGATATGAAAGACCGCATGGATCAGGGGGTATATATGCCCAAACAGGTAAATACCGATAACCGGGTTATACCGTATCAGCTCTATTACGTTGAATTAGACAGAATACTAAAGAATACTTCTTTGTTTTATTCTTTTATAAATGAAAAAGATAAAGACGGATATAGTACCTATGAAAAGATCGCATCAGTATTCAGATTTAAGATACCGTATTACGTCGGTCCTCTTGTATCGGAAAAGAAAAG
>CAMVRS010000090.1 GCA_947169935.1 uncultured Lachnospiraceae bacterium | reverse complement strand
TGAGTATATTTAAAGCATTTTCGTGCGTTTTCATGCACAAAATGAAATAATAAAAATCGGTATTATATTCCATTGTCACAAAAGCCTGCAAAAGGTATAATATTCAATGTAGACAGGAGTTTGTAATCCGACACACAGAACGATCATTTCTCTAGCATTATTCGGGGGGGTATGTCATGGGGATCATCGAACTGGAAAATAAAGTAAAAAAAGCTATAGATAAGACCAAGCTTTCACTTGGGATAACAGTTACCCAGGAAGAGAGCGAGAAAATGCTCATTGAAGCATATAATAAAGCCAATGAAGTATTTCCCGAAAGATACTTCAATGAATCGGCGGTTATGGATTCCTGCAATATCATAGATCTGGGATTCCTGCTGGGAAAGCAGAAAAAGAAGTATTATGTTGCCAGATCCAGATATATAGAGCATGCGGAATGCTGCCTGAACAGGCGCGGTCTGGTGGATGTTTTTCCGGATATACTTCCGCCGTATGTGATCTTTCCGGAGCAGTCCGGCAGCCTGTCGCATGGTGACTGTTCAAAGGCTTATGAAACATATCTGAACAGTCTTAAGGATGCTCAGATAAAAGCTCATTTCCAAAAGTTCCCGCTGCCCAGATCTTATCAGTTAAGGATCGAGGATGAAGCACTGGCTCAGAGGATACAGAGATGCATCAATGAACTTTCGGCCGGATATGTAGCCTGAGAGGATAAAAAGAAATATACCGTAACAAAACGGCAGATCATATTATACTAAGGATCGCATCTGCGATACTGAAAGAACCGGTACCGTTCACCATAGCGTGGGCGGTATCGCTTTTTATACGGCGTGAATCCTGATCGGATATGATAAGGTTTATACGTGACAGGATATGAGTTAATAAAGCGGGATCTTTGCGGGCATCCCCTTCATACCAGATGGCGTTCCGCTTATAAAAGCTTTCAGTGAATTCCAGCTGGTTATCAGCCATGGTAAAAACTATGGAAGGTATACCGCAGGCACACAGTTCATATAGCGTGGTCCCTCCGGCAGTGACGGCGATATCACAGCTTCGCATCAGTCCGGCCATATCCGATACATTCTCACAGAGTGTAATGTTTTTCCTGACTTCTGCCAGCCGTTGAAGTTCCGATCTGTATCCGGCATCGAATACGGCGCCTATAACAGCCATATACTGAAGTGAGGGATCGGCGTTATTAAGGAGGCCTGTAAGGATATGATAAGGATCCGTACCGCCTGTGGAAACGAGTATTCGTTTTGCTTTTTCTTTTATTTCGATGGAGGGACCGGCGAATTGTTTTCTTAACGGAGCATAAGCCGTGCCAAGTAACTTAACCGGTGCATGATACAGATCCTCGGGAGGATCGGGATCATAATTGATAAGCAGATCCACGTCCGGATCAAAGCAGCGCAGATCATCTATATAACCGGTCTTTGCGGCATATTTGCGATATCCGGAGAATTCGCTTTCAGATATGGAATAAGAGTCCAATAAAAGGAACTCATATTTTTCGGCGGGTTTTTCCATCATATATGGAAAAGAGTCTGAACTGCCCGTAAAACGATCAAGTATGCCGGGACTTTCCTCATCAGAAAACCAGAAGGAGACGGAAGCGCCTTTTTCTTTTAAAATCTCGGCAATGCTTAAGCAGCGGCGTATGTGTCCGCTGGCGATCCTGCTGTTTCCGTCGGTTTTAATGAGGATCTTTTTCATTATTCAAAATCCCCGTATTTTAAGGGCTCACCGCGTTCCAGATCACGCAGGGCATGCTTTCCCATTACCTTACCGGTTTCAATAGGAGGCAGACCGTTGCCGGGACGTATGGAGCGTATATTATCGGGAGTCAGTTCTTCACCTTTTTTTATATCGGATACTATAAAGAGCGATCTGGCACCTTCACGTTCAGTCTCCTGAACGGGAGTGAGAGCGTATTCGCTGTTTCCCAATGCTTTGTCCATTATACGTACATTTTTAACCATTTCCGCAAATTCATCGGGTTCCATGGAGAATACGCCGTCAGGACCGCCGTCGGCGCGGGACAGGGTCAGATGTTTCTCTATCATGCATGCACCAAGAGCTACAGCGCCTACCGGAACGGTACTTCCCATGGAATGATCTGAGAGACCGGTAAGACAGCCATAGGTTTTGCCAAGACCCGGGAGCATGCGGAGGTTTATATCTTCATAAGGTGTGGGATATGCTGATACACATTTAAGCAGTATCACATCAGTATTATTCTCGGCCAGACATGCGTCCAGGGCCAGCTTTATGTCTTCACTTCGGGCTACGCCGGTAGCCAGTATCATGGGCTTATGTTTGGAAGCGCACAGGCGTATCAGAGGTATGTCTGTTATCTCGTAAGAAGCTATTTTATAAGCAGGCATATCCATCTCTTCCATGAATTCAACGGCAGTGGGATCGAAAGGAGAGGAGAAGCAGTCAAGCCCCAGCTTTTTTGCTTCCTCATACAGCTTAGGCTGCCATTCCCACGGGGTATAAGCTTCTTCATAGAGCTTATATAAAGTAGTACCGTCCCATATGGTACCGCCGGTTATCTGAAAATACGGTTTGTCGCTGTTGATGGTAATGGTATCGGCAGTATAGGTCTGCAGTTTTACAGCGTCAGCGCCGGCTTCTTTTGCGGCGTGTATTATCTCCACTGCCCTGTTATAATCCTGAAGATGGTTTGCGCTCATCTCGGCAACGATATATGCGGGATGTCCCGGACCGATGATGTGACTGCCGATCTTCAGCTCACTGCAAAAGCTTTTTTTATTCTTCAGCGCAAGGAATTTTCGCTCTGCAATTTTCCAGTCTTCAAAGGTGTCTATATCCTGGACCTCTTCGTCGCTTAAGATAAGAGGGATCATGTCTTCCACGTCTGTAGTCTTATCGCGTAAAAAAGCATCCGTCCTGCAGGCGTAGAACTGACCGGCATCGTGATACATCTTATCCAGATCCTGTGAACGGGTAAGCGCATGTTCGGGATATGCCCGCTTTAAGAGTCCGGCCTTTATGATAAATCCTCTCTGCGGCGGATATGAGAAAGCGCACACCGGACACACGGATTCATGATCGTTCAGCAGTTCCATAGCTTCTTTCAGACGGTCAGGCGTAATAAAAGGAGCTGTAGGATAAATGCAGCAAAAACGGTCGAAGGTGATGTTGTTTTCGCTGTAGCGGGACAGAACCTCCGCCAGGACTTCGTCTGTGCCGGCGTGGTCGTTGGAGGTTGCCTCCGATCTCATAAACGGCACGGATGCACCTGAACGTAAGGCGATATCCATGATCTCTTTGTCATCTGTGGAGACCATTACTTCATCAAAGCAGCCGCTCTTTAGTGCTGCTTCTATCGAATAAGCTATGATGGGTTTTCCGCAGAACTCTTTTATATTTTTGCGGGGGATGCGTTTGCTTCCTCCCCTTGCTGTTATTATTGCCAGGCTTTTCATTGGGCTACCTCATTTTGTTACGGTCTTTCTGATCCTCAGGCAATAGTATAATGTCCTGGATCTTCATTGCTACTGTTCCTTCTTCATAACAGCCTGTTATGTCCGGATTCTCTTTTCCGTTCAGGTTGTTCAGGATAAGCTTGGGGAAATTGATCCCGCACAGATAAGCATGGGGATATCCGCCGCCAAACCTGGGATTGATCTCCGATATAAAGAAGCGGCCGTCTTTCCCGAAAACATCAATATCCAGAGGACCGGCCATATCCAAAGATTCAACAACTTTTCTTACAAGTGAAAACAAAGCTTCATCTTTAACGGATAAAGATTTTTCGGTTTCACCTGCCCTCATCCTGAGTTTCTTTTTGATAAAAGCAGAGACCATTTTATGGCTTATAAGATCCACATAAACATCCACGCCATATTCATCTCCGTCTGCAAGCTCCTGCAGCAGCATTTCTTCGTTCTGCTCTTCGCATATACTTAAACAGAGTTCTTTTTTTGCGACGATATGTGAATCAACGCTTCCGGCGCCATATCTGGGTTTCATAAAGGCGGGAAGAGAGATCGCGTTTTCGTCCAAGGCGCTTTTGATATCTTTTAACCCGCAGAAAGTTTTTAGCACGGGAACGTGAGCCTCTTTCATCTTTGTGTAGAACTGCCACTTATCTTTACACAGTAAAACAGACTCGTACGGGGATATAACAGGCGTGATGCCTGCATCGGTGAACGCCCGGCGGTTTTCTGCTATCAGTGTAAGCTCTTCTTCAAAAAGAGGGAGCACCGCATCGGCCTTATTCTGCAGGCATATGTCAATAACACGGTCGATATAACCGCTTTCGGTGATCCGTGGCATTATATAATAGGAATCTGCATAATAGAGTGCCGGAGCGCAGCGGTCACAATCGGTTGCGATCACGTTAAAGCCGCTCTCCTTAAAAAAACTTACCAGGAGATTACGGGTTCCGGCGCTTAAGATAACGATAGTCATATCTCTGTATCTCCGCAAAAATAATCCTTCGGTTCCCATTTCCTCCTGACCATGGTGTACCCGTTTTTATCATCAAAAACATACACAGGCGGGAAAAACTGGATAAAGAGAGGATTAAGGGCCATTGTGTATCCGCCAACATTCTGGTAAATGATACGGTCTCCGGGTAAAAGTTCTCCGGAATCCTTCATTTTGAATAATCTGTCTGCTTCCATGCAGCTGAAGCCGCATATGATCTGCTCGTCTTTATTATCTCTTTCGGTGCCGGCTTTTTTTTCAACGGTATATAAATATGAATTTTTGATCATGGTAGGATCAAGATTAAACCGGCTTCCGTCAGTGATAACATACCGGGTGCCGCGGACATCTTTTACGTCCAGAACACTCGATATGAATTTTGTACATTTTGATATCATGGATATACCGGGTTCCACGATAAGAGTGGTTTTTCCCGGGGAAAAGCATTTTTTAAGCTCCGACGAGATTGCCGGGAAATAGTCGGGGTATTCCGGCCTTCCGTTCATTCCGCCACAGTATCCGCCGCCCATATCAATATAATCGGGATCGAGCCGGAACTCTCCGGAAACGGTACAGGCCATTTGGGCTATGTTGCGAAAAGCCTCTACGCTCCTTGATTTGGTGCTGCTGTGCATATGTAAGCCGGATATCCTTACATTGCTTATATTTTTTAACTGTGCGATCGCCTTTGCAAGATGACCGTCTTCGTATGAGAAACCGAATCTGCTGGATTCATCACCCATGGTGGTTTCGCCGGGACAGTATTTTTCGAGTTCAAAGTTGACGCGTATCCCTATGGCGAGCTCTTTGCCGGAGTGATTGTTTTCCAGCCAGCCTATTTCCCTGTCGCCGTCAATGTTAACGATCCCGCCTGCTTCCAATATGCTGAAAAAAGAGCGTTCATCCTTGTACGGACCGTTATAGATGATGCGGCTGTCATCATAGCCGATATATTTTGCCAGGAGATATTCATCATGTGAGACTGTTTCCGCAAAAGCACCTTTGTTTTTCATATATTTTATAAGCCAGGGAAGAGCGTTGGTCTTATATGAATATCCTATTTTGAAATTGCTGCCCCAGGATCCTTCGAGGCTGCCGTACAGCATATCCCAGTAATCATCCAGTACGTTTTTATTGATAACATAATATGGCGTAATATCGGGGTTCATTAAGTGATTCTCCTGCTAAGATGAAAAGTGGGCAATGGTATCTGCCGGATGTAAAATACGGGCCAAAAGCCCATAAACACAAGAAGTATTATAGTTTCAGCCGGATATTATGTCAAGAAAGAAGGGTGCCGGCTCCATTGACAATATGTAGGCTATACCTTAAGATAAAAAAAATGCGTGTTATCTCAGGAGGGACAAAATGCCGGAGAAATCCAGGGTATATATATGCCATACTTTTTATCATGTATATATAGCCTGTCTTAAAGAGTTTTATATAAATGACGGTGCAAAAGCGGATCTTATACTTTCAAAAATGTCCAGCCGTTTCGGATCTCTGGTGGACCGTGCAAAAGAAAGTCCCATTTTTGATAATATATATGAATTTGACGAGAAAGAATATACGGAATTTCCGGATCTGGTGGAACTCAAGAAAGACACGGGCAATATTGTCGGCAATATGATAAAACGTATCAGATACTGCAAAATGCTGGCGAAGCACACCGAAGCTGCCGTTCCTGTCGATCTGCGGAAATACAGCGACATCTATGTTTTCTGTGATTCGGACCCCATAGGTTATTATCTTAATTACAGAAAGATACGTTATCACGCAGTGGAGGATGGTCTTAACTGCATTGCTTTTTATGATACGGCACGTTACGACAACCGCGGTGCGTTTAAGATAAAGGCCCTGATGGCTTCTCTGGGTCTGATACATATGCAGAATGGTTACGGAAGGTATTGCATAGATATGGAAGTAAATGATATTTCCATGCTGAAATATCCGACAAAGAATATGGTTGAGCTTCCCAGAGAGAGGCTTACCGAACGCTTAACCTCCGATGAAAAAAACATGCTTATTAAGCTGTTTATATCCAATCTTGATGAGCTTAAGGAAAAGCTTCGTACTTCTCCCAACGCGCCCACCCTTCTGGTCCTGACTGAACCTTTATGTGATATGGAAACCAGGGAGAGGATATTTAAAGATATAATAGGAATGTATCATGTGATAGATGGTAAAGAAGCAACTGTGATCCTGAAGCAGCATCCAAGGGATTATCTTGATTATAAAAAGCTTTTTCCGGATACGGTGCTCCTGGACGGAACATTTCCGATGGAAATGCTGAACTACATTGAAGGCTTGTCTTTTGACCTGCTGGTATCGGTATATACACAGTTAGATTCCATCAAGTTTGCTAAGGAGAAGATCCTTCTTAATGACGATTTTATGGACAAATACGAAGCGCCGGAGATTCACAGACAGAATGAGGCGATATAGAGTTCTGCCTGAATTTCTGCGCCTGTCAGATAAGGATATTTAGTATTTTTTGATATGACCACACGAAGAGAATGGCTGCGGCAGCAGCGTAAGAGGAAATACGGAAAGTATAAGGGATTGTTCATAGCGCTTGGGATAATTTTAGGACTTGCCGCGCTGGCAGGTCTTGTTTTTGTATTCATGCGTTTTGGGCTTCCGCTTATCAGAGAGCGCCGGCAGGGGGATGTGACGGTGAGTGCTGATGTTATCGCGCAGAATGTTTCGGAGAATACACCGACACCTACGGTTTCGGAAAACATACCGGAGCCTGAACCTGAGGGTTTCAGGCTAAGCGCCTGGAAGAAAGAACACACCCCCGTAAAGGGAATATATGTCACGGGACCTGTTGCGGGCAGCGAGCGTATGCCGGGGCTTATAGAACTGCTGGATAAAACAGAGCTCAATGCCATGGTTATCGATATCAAAAATGATGGCGGTGAGATAACATTTAAGATGCCCGAGGATATGCAGCCTGCAGTGATGGGAAACTGTGTCCGTTACATCAGAGATATAGAGGCTTTGATGGCAGAGCTGAAAGCCCATGATATATACACTATCGCCCGTATAGTCTGCTTTAAGGATCCCATGCTGGCTAAGGCTATGCCGGAGCTGGCACTTAAGGATGATAAGGGAAAGGTTATCACCGACAGCAATGATCTGGCCTGGGTCAATCCCTGTTCCGAGGATGTCTGGGCCTATATCACGGATGTGGCTCTTTACTGTGCGGATCTGGGTTTTAACGAAGTGCAGTTTGATTACGTGCGTTTTCCTGTGGGAAAGGGAACGGAGAACGCGCAGTACGGGGTTGAACTTACCGAAGAAAACAAACATGAGTATATCAAGGGCTTTTTGAGTTATGCGGCAGAGAGGCTGCATGAAAAGGAAGTGCCTGTCACTGCGGATCTTTTCGGCACCGTCATCGGTAATCCGACGGACGTTGGAAAGGTGGGACAGGACTATGTGGAGCTGGCGTCTACGGTAGATGCTCTCTGCCCGATGATATATCCTTCTCATTACGGAAACGGCGTGTTCGGTCTTGATATACCGGATGCACAGCCTTATGATACGGTGACAGGTGCTCTCAGCCTTTCGGCCCGGGAGTTGTCGGGGCTGGAAGAAGAGGAATGTGCGGTGGTCCGTCCCTGGCTGCAGGATTTCACCGCTACCTGGGTAGACGGACATATTTCCTACGGTTATGAGGAAGTACAGAGCCAGATCCAGGCTGTGTATGATGCAGGCTATGACGAATGGATATTGTGGAATGCAAAAAACAACTACAGTATCACGATAGAAGATGAAACAGCTGAAGATGAAGAATCAGAAGAGGAAGAAAAAGAAGAGGAGTGATCAGCTCTCGATCACTCCTATAAAAGGCAGGTTCCTGTATTTCTGTGCGTAATCCAGTCCGTATCCTACGATGAATTCATCCGGGACATCAAAGCCGGTATAGTCTACACGTACCGGATGAGTCCTTCTCATGGGCTTATCCAGAAGTGTGCACAGTGCAAGGCTTCTGGGTTCGCGCTCCTTAAGGAGCTTCATCAGATAGGAGAGGGTGCGGCCGCTGTCGACTATATCTTCGATGACCATAACGTCCTTATCCATTATGCTCTCGTCCAGATCCTTGATTATCTTGACTGCACCGCTGGAGTGGGTGCTGTTGCCGTAACTTGATACGGACATAAAGTCCAGGGTCACCGGAACAGAGATGCGTTTTGCAAGCTCGCAGGTAAAGAACACGCCGCCCTTTAATACGCTTATCAGGTGCAGCTTTTTGCCTGCATAATCGTTGCTGATCTCTTCCCCCAGCTCTCTGATACGTTTATCGATCTCTTCTTCACTTATAAGTATTTTTATCTCGTCCATAAACCCATTATACACCCCGGGGTGCCTGTCACCATTAACAATATGTGAATAAACCGTGAATAAACTATGAACGTGACTTGGGCAGAAGCTTCACCAGTTTTTTCCAGATGAAGCTGTAAACTGCGGTAAGCGGGATCGCACAGGCAAATACCACAAGTATATACAGGGGTATGTTCTTTATGTAATGCAGGCTGGGGACTTTCTCCAGGAAGTCGAAGCCGAAGAGCTCTACGAACATTCCGTGCATTAGATAAAGCTCAAGGGTTACGCTCCCGGCAAGGGCCAGGAGTTTATTTCCGAGTCTTACCTTGAGCATTACCAGAAACCAGGACAGTACATAGAAGATGCACAGCACCCACTGTACGCCGCAGCACATAAGGCGGTGGGGAACAGTCAGGGGATCATGGCTGTATTCACCGTAATAACCCCAGACATTCTGCGCCCATACGGACAAAAAGTACATGCCAAAGGTTCCGATGACCGACAGCGGCAGCAGTATGGGATAGGCCTTTTTAAAGAAGGCAGTGATCTTCTCATCGTATTTTGCAAACAGCAGGCCTGTGGGGAAAAGGATGATGCTGTTAAACCACCATTCTCCGCGGAGCCACCAGTCATTCTGATGTCCCACAAAGGAACCGAAAACGGCGTAAGCAACGCAGGCTATGAACATCCACAATATGGCGGTACCTTCTTTTTTGCAGAGGCGGAAAGCCAGCCAGAAGAAGAAATAGAAGAAGATTATCACTACGATATACCAGCCGTTCATATTGGCCATATGCAGGCCGGAGAGATACCAGATGATATCCTTTGTCTTCATCTTTTCACCGATAAGAAGACGCACGCCGGTATAAATGAATTCCGAGAGATAAAAGGCTATGATCAGCGGGACTATGCGCTTTAAGACAAAACCGTGCAGATAATCCTTTTTTGTCTTTAAGCTTTTATACAGCCCCAGGCCGCTGCAGAAAAAGAATACGGCAACCAGCAGATGTCCTATGGGGACGAATACATCAAGGCCGTGTATTATATATCGGGGATTGAGCCAGGAAGCGCAGGTCTTCTGCGCCATGTGATGAAGCGGGATGATGATGGCCTGTATCCCAAGCAGTATCTTGGTCTGTTTAAGAGAGCAGTATTCATCATTCCATTCGCGGCGGCTGCAGCATTTGGCGCCCCAGCAGATCACGGCGCCCAGTAAAAAATAAAAGAGATACATAATTCCTTCCTCCGAAAAAAGCTAAAACAGATTATGCAATATGAAGCGCATAAATACAACCTGTCAAAGCATAGCAGTGTTTCGGAGTATTTTAACTTCTTAAGGAAATCGTAATATTTTGACTCCTTTTTTCTTCATTATTGCTGTAATATAATATGCCTCAAGAGCTCTTAAGAAAGCAGGTAAAAACCCAAATGAACAAGATACTTATATGTGACGATGAAAAGGATATAGTCCGTGCGATAGAGATCTATCTGAAAGCGGAAGGCTATGAGTTATTCAAGGCGTACAACGGCTTGGAGGCTGTTGAAGTTATGAATAAAGAGTCGGACATCCGGCTGGTCCTCATGGATATAATGATGCCGAAGATGGACGGGATCGAAGCCCTTATGGAGATCAGAAAGACTTCCAATGTGCCGGTGATCTTTCTTACAGCCAAGTCGGAAGACGCGGATAAGATACTGGGACTTAACGTGGGTGCGGACGATTATATTACCAAGCCTTTTCTGCCGGCGGAACTTACAGCCAGGGTAAGATCGTCACTGCGCCGCTATACAATGCTGGGCAGTGTGAGTGCGGAAAAGAACGTGCTCACCATAGGAGGGATAGTTCTTGATGATCCGGCGAAGGAAGTGAAGGTAGACGGCGATACGGTCAATCTCACAAAGACGGAGTATGAGATACTCAAGCTTCTTATGCAGGAGCCGGGGCGTGTTTATTCACCCCACGAGATATATTCGAAGGTATGGGGCGATGATCCTTATGGTTCCGAAAACACTGTGGCAGTACATATAAGAAGACTTCGTGAGAAGATAGAGATCGATCCGGCAAAACCGCGGTATCTTAAAGTCATCTGGGGCAGAGGTTACAAGATCGAAGGGGGCGTGTGATCCTGAGCACAGAAGTTTTGTCATCCTGAGCGCAAAGGCTTTGTCATCCTGAGCGCAAAGGTTTTGTCATCCTGAGCGCAAAGGCTTTGTCATCCTGAGCGTAGCGAAGGATCTTATTACCCCAAGGGGAGGAAAAAATGGAAGAGAAAAAGAAAAGTTTTGTCCGCACAGGACTATTTCATATCATCTGCGCCATTCTGTGCTCGGCTGCAGCTACAGTCTTTGCATTTGTGATGACAATGATGATGATGTCAAGATATGCCGGGTTTCACTGGATGGACCGTGATGAGATGTTTAAGCTGGCTTACGACCGCATCAGTGAAAATAATATGGCGATAATGTTTAATGATCTTTCGGTGGGATACAATACCACGGATGAGGCGCTGGCTGAAGATCCCGAAGGCGAGATGGCTGCCCTTAAGGATCATTGGAACAAAGTTATAAATGAATATTTTGTTGTTAAAAATGTTGACTTTGCGGTGATCCTTTCCGAAAAGGAGGATCTTGGCAAGATAGACTTAAAAGACGAGGATGTATATTTTTATAGATCCGAGAGGTACAGCGGGTATGACAATTATCTATCGGGACAGCTGTTTTATACCAATTATTGGACAGAATCCCAATCATACAGATTGTTAATGCGTGACTATCCCCTGTGGACCGGTGTGAACAGGAGCATAGTTCCCGGCGGAGCACCGTATTACATTCACATCCTGTACAGAACAGCGGATACCTTTACCGTCAATCCGGTTAACAGTTATGATAACATGTACTTTGACAGCAATATAGTTTCTTTCCTGAACTGTCTGTATGAGATGGACAGGATCGGCGATCCGCTTGCTGCAGCGGCGCTGGTATTAACGCTGTTCTTCATGGTGATGTTTTTCATAAGCGCAGGGTATCGCAGGGGAAAAGAGGGGATATATATATCGTTTGCAGACCGGATCCCGCTTTTTATCCTGATAGTTGTGAATATGTGTATAGAATATGTGCTGATTTATGCATTGTATATAGCAGCAAAGCTATTTGCCAGGGATGCCGGAATGTACATGAGTTTTGGAGAGCTGGTATTCGTAAGCGCGGCCATTACATTTGTGATGATACTGATAGCCGGCGGATTCCTGGGGACTGTTGCGGTACGTATCAAGTCGAAAACACTTTGGAAGAGTACCCTCTTATACCGGATAAAGGATTTTATAACCGGATGGATAAGCAGGATGGCTATGTGGGCAGCCAGGCATGTGCCCATGGCCCTTATAGTGATCATAGCCTTACCCTGCGTAGGCGTGGTATCTCTTGTGGAAGCGGCACTTATACAGGATGGGTCAAATACATTGGCGGCACTGTTCGTACTTGGAAGGCTTGCCGGGATATTGCTTACTCTTTATCTGATATGGGGTTACTACAGGCTGCGTGACGGCGCTAAGAGGATCGCGGCAGGGAAGCTTGACGAACCGGTTGATGATAAACATCTGATTGCGGGATATAAGCTTTTTGCAGAGGATCTTAACGGCGTGGGGCAGAGCATTCAGCTGGCTGTTGAAGACCGTATGAAGAGCGAGCACATGAAAACACAGCTCATAACAAACGTATCCCATGATATAAAGACGCCGCTTACATCCATAATCAATTATGTGGATCTGCTTCAGAAGGAAGATGCTTCGGAAGATGAAAAGAAGGAATACCTGGACATACTGTCGCATCAGTCCGCAAGACTTAAAAAGCTGATCCAGGATCTGATAGAGGCCTCAAAGGCGTCGTCGGGAGCGCTGGAAGTGGATCTTACCGAAACCGATATGTGCACCATGGCAAAGCAGGTGGCCGGAGAATACCATGATAAATATGAGGCTGCCGGACTTAATGTAGTGATGCGTAATATGGATGAAGAGAGGCCTGTTAACGCCGATAATAATCTGCTGTGGCGCGTTATGGATAATCTTTTTGCAAATACCTTAAAGTATGCAATGCCGGGGACCAGGGTTTATCTGGAGACCGGTGAGTGTGAAGGAAAAGTTTTCTTTTCGATCATCAATATCTCGAAGGAAGAGCTGGGGGTATCGGAAGAAGAGCTGATGGAGCGTTTTGTACGCGGCGATGTTTCGAGAAACACGGAAGGCTCCGGACTGGGACTTTCCATAGCCCGAAGCCTTATGGAACTCATGGGCGGAAGCCTTACCATAAAGATCGAAGGCGATTCCTTCAAGGCTGTTATAGAGCTGAAAAAGAGCCGGACCGAGCCATAATGTCATAAAGAAAAAGGGACGCATATTTCGCGGGAATATTGCAGAGGCGTTAATTGGGCGTCTCTTTTTCTTTGGAAAACATCGCGATTGAAATGCATATTTTTATGATGTAAAATATCTGTGTTCATGTTTATGCCAATTATTGAAAGGGTGGAGAGATTATGAAAAAGAAGATGTTAGCTGTTATGATGGGCGTGCTGCTTTCGGCTGTCGCCCTGTCGGGGTGCGAAGGCAAGGAAACGACGGGCAGCGGACGCGGTACTCTTACAGAGGCCGGAACGACTCCTGCAGCAGGCGGGGAGGATCCGGAAAATCCGGGAGAAGCCGGACCGACGCCTACACCCGGCCAGCAGGCGGAAGATGATGTGGTCTATGTTGATAGTATCCCTGATCTGATCCAGGCGATAAAGCCGGATGCAAAGATCGTATTAAAGGCCGGAGATTATAATATAAGCGAGTATATACAGGATGTATGGAATACCGATCCCGATCTGTGGAACAAGAACCATAAATATGCCGAGATACGTGAAGTATATGACGGCGTGGAGCTGGTGATAAGGGGTGTTGAAGGCCTGGATATCAAGGGAGAAAGCGATAACTGCGCGGATGTGGAGATCGTTACCGATCCGAGATATGCCGCGGTAATGAGCTTTGAAGGCTGCGATAAGCTGATACTTTCCGGAATGACCATGGGCCATACCGACAGGGGGGAATGCTGGGGCAGTGTTATAGATCTGGTCGACTGTGACAGTATTATCTTAAATAACATGGATCTGTACGGCTGCGGCGTTATAGGCCTTAATCTGGAGTATTGTTCGAATTTCCTGCGCTGCACTGATGTTACCATACGTGACTGTTCAATGGGACCTCTGGATAATTCAAACAGCAGAGGAGAATGGAAGTTTTACAACTGCAACCTTACCGGTTCGGAAAGCGGCGGCTTTTTCTCCTCCTCTAACGGCCTGAGCCTGTATTTTGAGAACTGTACTTTCGGAGATAAGGAAACAGAGAATTTTATGTTCCGTGACGATACCACGACCAAGAACTGCACCTGGGGGGATGTTAATACTTATCCCGATTACAGCGAATACGTGAGCGAGGCTCCCGAAGCGGTTGATGTAAATAATCTTAAAGTGACGGCCTTTGACGGCGACATGCTGCAGTATCGTGAGTGGACAGGTTTCGAGATCGTCGATGATGCAACAGGCGAGATCGAAGAGACCGGCCAGCGGGTGTATTTTTACAGCGACGGTACCGGAGCTATGTATGATGATATGTCGGAAAGCGGTTTTTCCTGGGCAGTGGACAGCCAGTACAGTGCGATGATCACAATGGATAATAATCAGGGCCAGTTCGGCGTGACCATTTATCTCGATAAAAACGATCCGCTTTCACCCATGTTTATGGTATTGTCTATGAACGGCAAGAGTTTCTGGTACTACAGTTAACAGAATACCGCATTAACGATCATGTTCTGCAGGAGGGCCGATACAGCCCTCTTGCTTTTTTATAACGTTTCATTTATAATAACGCGTGGCTTACTGGAGACGTAGCGAAGCGGTCATAACGCGGCGCACTCGAAATGCGTTTGTCGGTTTACCCCGGCACAAGGGTTCGAATCCCTTCGTCTCCGCTCTTGCATAATCACGGAGGGAGTAGTAAAATATCTTTCCGTAAGGGATCTTAGCACAGCTGGGATGTGCGTCCGCTTCACGTGCGGAAGGTCACAGGTTCGAGCCCTGTAGGTCCCATAAGACCGTCGATCTGTTTCGGCGGTTTTTTCTTTACTTATCCTAAATGTTGTGGTAAAATCATCAAGATGTAGTGGTTTACATAAAGAGTTACGCATAAAGATGTGACCATTAGTGCTTTTTTGCGTATTTGGAGGGAGAAGTGAATAAACAGGAATACAAGTTGCTTTCGGAAGAGATAATGACGCTCACTGCCAATGAGCAGTTCCAGGATGCTGCGGAGATAGCAGACCGCATAGACTGGCGTAAGGTAAGGAGCTTCAGCATGCTCATGAAGATCAGCGAGCTCTACCAGCTTAACAGGCGTTACGAGGATGCACTGGAGCTGATGCTGATGGCCTATGATCATAATCCGAAGAGCCGCGACATAGTCTACAGCCTCTGCGAGCTTTATATCCTGCTGGAGAATCATGTAAAAGCTCTTGAATTCCTTGCTTTATATAAGAGGATGGCACCCCATGATCCGGGTGTATATATATTACAGTACAAATTACAGGAACTGGAAGGAGCTGCCCTGGAGGACCAGATACAGCTTCTGGAAGAGTTCACCAGGAAAGATTACAGGGAGGAGTGGGTTTACCAGCTGGCATATCTCTACCATCGGATGGGATTTGGTGCAAAGTGCGTGGAAACCTGCGATGAGCTGCTCAACTGGTTCAAGGAAGGCCCCTTCGTTATAAAGACGCTGGAGCTTAAGATGCTGCATGCAAAGCTCAGACCTGACCAGCAGGCTATCTATGATCACAGACAGGATATAGCCGACGAGATAGAGGCTGTCGAGAGCGATGAATATACCGCGGAAAAAGCCGATCCCGAGCTCAATCCCGATATGAAGGATGTGGATATCCATGTCAAGACCATCGATATGGGCAAGTTCAATACCATTAACCTTCAGAAAGCCCTGGCAGAGAGCATGAGAGAACTCATGGGCGTGGAATCGGATCCTAAAGATAAAAATTCACGTATCACCGGTAAGATAATGAAACCTATGATGGAAGATGATTACATGTCTACCGGCGAAATGGAAAAGCAGATAGCCGCAAAGGGGGCAGAGGAGCTTGAAGATGAGCCGCAGGATTATCCGGAAGGCTATGAAGGCGATTACCCCGAAGAAGGCTATGAAGGCGATTACCCCGAAGAAGGCTATGAGGGGGATTACCCCGAAGAAGGTTACGAGGGCGGATATCCCGAAGATGGTTATGAGGGTGATTACCCTGAAGAGGGCTATGAGGGCGAATATCCCGAAGACGGTTACGAGGGTGAATATCCCGAAGAAGGATATGAAGGCTATGCGGAAGATCCTATCGAATCTGTTCCCGGAGAGCT
>CAMVRS010000089.1 GCA_947169935.1 uncultured Lachnospiraceae bacterium | reverse complement strand
GTAAAAAGTCTGACACTGGGCGAGAATGGTGAGTTTTTCGGAAACTACTATGAAGCCTATGATCATGAAATGTATAAGGCTTATCTGGAGCGGTTTGAGCTGGACGCCGGAAGGAAGTTCGGACGGCTGTCCAAAGGAGAGAAACTCAAATGCCAGTTCGCATTTGCCCTGGCGGTTAAACCCAAGTACCTGATACTGGATGAGCCGACGGCGAACTTTGATCCGCAGTTCCGCGATAACTTCTGGAAGATACTTAAGGAGTTCATAGCTGATGAGAAACATTCGGCAGTGCTGGCAACCCATCTGACGGACGATCTGGACAGGATGGCAGATCAGCTGCTCTATATGGAGAACGGGCAGATGATATTCAGCGGCGACATGGAAAGCTTCAGGGACAGATATAAGATCGTAAGCGGCGAGGCTTATCTGATAAAGAACATAGACCGGCAGTATCTGCTGGGAGCGGAAACAGGCAGGTATTCATCAAAGGCGCTGGTGGAAGGCAGGAAGAGATTTCCGGAAGGACTGAACGTGGTGCCGGCCAGTATAGAAGAGTTTATGTACTACAGGAGTAAAGGAGTCGCATTAAAATGATCACAAAAAGGATCAGGCAATACATTTTGACAGGAAAAGGCAATTCTTTCGGAAATGCTTATGCGGGACGTGAGGTACCTTCTTTTCCCTTTTATCTTATGATCATGGTATATGTAAGGGTATTTACATTGATAAGCTCGGGAATTGACCTTATAGATATCATAGTTGAGAGTATCTATGCAGGCATCTATCTGATCATCTGGATATCCCAGATCATCCATCCCTTAAGGATGACGCGTATGTATTATCTCTGCCCAAAGGACAGGGCTGAGAGGGAAGCGGATATCAGGGGGGCATATGTTTTCAGAAGTATCCTGCACAGCATAATGATCGTATTCATGTGTTTTGACATATACATGCTGCAGAAAGCAAATATCTGGTCGGTGATATACATACTGATCGCCGGAGTGATGTTCGGTTTTCTGAGTCAGGTAAAGGCACATAAATATCTGCTGAATCTTTATGTGATACCTGCACTTACCATAGTTCCGTACCTGCTGTTTGCATTGCCGGCGGGCACGCCCGGAAAGGGGGATACCATTTTCCTGATATGTGCATATGCCTTTCTGCTGATAGCTGTACTTCCGGCGTATATAAAGATAATGAAGACTATAGACAAAGAGATAAAAGATGCTGCCAAAAGCGAGGAGGATGCTGCCTGATGCTAAAGATAAATATAATGCCGCAGGGGACACTTGCGATATACGAACAGATTATAAACCAGCTGAAAAATGCGATAGTAAGCGGTGAGCTTGTGGCGGGGGAGGCGCTGCCATCCATAAGAAATCTGGCTGCCGATCTGTCGGTAAGTGTGATCACCACAAAGCGCGCCTATGAGGAACTGGAAAAAGAAGGGCTGATACGTTCCGTTGCAGGCAAAGGTTTCTACGTATGTGAATACAATACCGACTATCTTAAAGAAAAACAATTGATGATGATAGAAAAGAGATTATCCGAACTGATCACAGAAGCGCAGCACGCAGGTATATCCGGAAAAGAATTTCTGGAAATGGTAAAAGCACTGGTGTAAAAGTATTCCGGGGAAAGGCCGGGAACGGGAGAAAAGAGGAGAAAGAAATGAGTGAGTATTGTCTTGAATTTCAAAATGTAAACGGTAAGAACAGATGGTTCAATCTGCGTGATGTAAGCTTCAAACTGGAGCGCGGCTTCATCTATGCCATAGCCGGGGAGAATGGCGCCGGGAAAACAACGCTTATGCAGTACATACTGCGGGCCTTTAAGAGATACACCGGCAGCATATTATTTGAAGGTGAAGATATCGCGGATAAACACAGTGATGTGATGGCATACATAGGTTTTGTATCCGAAGACAATCAGTTCTTGCCGGACCGTTCGGCGCTGCAGAATGCAAAGAGCTTAAGCTGTTTCTATGATGACTTTGATATGGAGCTGTACAAGAAGATGCTGGACAAGCTGGGAGTTAAGGCCGGGAGTACATATCATAAGATGTCACGTGGTGAAAAGATAAAGATGCAGCTTGCCTTTGCCATAGCGCATAAGAGCAGGCTTCTGCTTATGGATGAGGCGACCGCGGGACTGGATCCGGTATTCAGGATCGAGTTGTTTAAGACCCTGCGTGAGATGATGGCAGAAGAAGACATTACCGTACTTATGACCAGCCATAACATGAGCGAGATAGAGAAGAATACTGATTATACCGCGGTCATGAAAGATGGCAGACTGGGGGAGTTTCATGAAAGTGTTTAAAGTTGATAAAAGACAGCAGAAAATGATAGAGGCCTTCTTCAAAGAGGAACTTAGCAATGACCAGAATGCGCCTATGTTTTTATACGCAGCAGGAATACTGGTATTTGTATCGATGATACTCCTGCTGGTACCTTTCCGCGCATGGGAGGAGGACGGTAGTTATTTAGCTGTGATGGGCTACTTTATCTTTGCGGGCGGACTGGGTATTAATACTGCAAAGTACAAGAGCAGGAATGTTAATAATACAAACCAATATGTTACGTTTAGCAGCATTATGCGTTACCTTCCTGTTGAGCCGTTTCAGCTTATTATTTTCAGAATACGCAAAAATATCAAGCCTTGCGTGATCTGTATGTCTATAAGTCTGGTGTTCCGCTGCCTTATTTCCTATGCAGCCTACGGCAAACTGTCGGTATGGGATATAGTGCTCCCTGTTGCCGGCATGGTGATAATTCCTGTATTTAACGGATTTTGAAATTAAATGATAGTGGTTGCTGTTGACAGCCGGCGTTTGAACGGGTTAGAATTGTATTGCATCAAAAAGAAATATGATCGAGGGCTATAAAATGGTATTGGCTTTATGTTATGATTTTGATAAGACACTTTCGCCTACGGATATGCAGGCGCAGGGATATATCCAGTCTGTGGGCTATGATGTGAGTGAATTCTGGAAGAAGACGGATGCACTGGCAGCCGCCAATGATATGGATAAAAACCTTGCCTATATGTATGTGATGATGGATGAGGCGAGAGGACGGCTGGTGTTTAACCGTAAGAAGCTGGAAGAGTATGGCAGCAGGGTGCAGCTGTTTCCGGGAGTGGACGGCTGGTTTGACAGGCTTAACAAATACGGAGAGGAAAGAGGTGTAACGATCGAGCATTACATCATTTCTTCCGGACTGAAAGAAATGATAGACGGCACGGAGATAGCCAGGAAAGGCGCGTTTAAGAAAGTGTACGCCAGCAGCTTCTTCTATGATGAACGCGGCGTGGCTATATGGCCGGCCCAGGTGGTGAACTTTACTAATAAGACGCAGTTTCTTTTCCGTATCGTAAAGGGTGTGCTTGATGTAAATGATGACGACGTTAACGACTTTTTTAAACCTGAGGAGCTAAGGGTTCCGTTCAGGAATATTGTATATATAGGGGACAGTGATACGGATATCCCCTGCATGAAACTGGTCAATGTAAATGGAGGACATTCCATAGGCGTTTACCATCCGGAGACGCAGAAGAAAGACCGCGTTTATAAGATGCTGCGGGATAACCGTATACGTTATATCGCTCCTGCGGATTATAATGATGGATCGGAGCTGGATGAACTGGTAAAGGCCATAATAGATAAAACAGCAGTCTATGAAAAGCTTGAGAACAAACATATAAAAGATCATAATGAGGCGATGAAAGTATGAGAAAAAAAGCAGAGAAGGATATTGAATATGTGCAGGCTTATGTTCCCGATACCGCGGCACTGGCGGATCTGGTAATAAAGGCCAGAGGCCCTGAGCGCAGCATGGCTGAGTTTGCCAGACAGTGCAATGTAAAAGCACCGTCTACGTTTTCGAGGATAGTTAATGAGCTGATAGATAAGCCACTTTCCGATAAGTTTATTTATGCTGTTGCCGGGAATGCTGCAGATAAGCAGGCTGTGACTGTCGATAAGCTGATGCGTGCAAACGGAAAGCTTCCCAAAGAAGAGCTGGCCGGGGGAAAGGTACCGACTGAGGAGAATAATAAGAAGCTGCATGAAAGTCAGGAAGAAAAAAAGAAGCTGGTCAGAGAGATAGTATTACAGGATTTCTTCAATAAAGGTATAGCCGTAATGGTATATCCGGATCTGCTGGCATCGTGGAAAATGCCTCTCAGCAAACACGCCATTCCCAGATATTCTGATTTTGCAATCCATTTACAGGGATATGATCCCCTGTACTGGAATTTTATCGTGGATTTTACCGATATGGGACACGTTGCGATGAAATCCGAAGGAGATAAAACAAAATATCTAAAAGAATCCATGCGAAAGCATTCTTATCTGTTCCTCCGCGACGCCTGGGAGCCGGAAACCATGGCTGATTTCAAAAATACAATAGTTTTTACCGAGACAAAAGCTTTTAAAGTCTTTAATGAAATGATCAAAGATATAAAACTGAACACCTGGATATCGGTGATGTATGTTGATACGGAGAAGAAGGCGGTAGTCACGGAAGTTGAATATGGCAGGTTGTGGAAATCTTGAAATATCAGGCGAATAAAGAGTAGTTATTAAAACTTTTATAAGGTAATTGTAAAAAACAGCAGCTTTCAGGCTGCTGTTTTTGTATCCTTTTCACAAAAATAAAATCGACAGGAAAAAACAGTTTACAATTATTTTTGAAAGTGCTAATATTCTGAATACTTTCATTGCAATGCGTTCCACCCAAATGGAACACTCGTAGTGTCGCTACACAATCTATTTTAAAGGAGGGCTTTTTATGTTTAGTAGAGAGTTGATCAAAAAGATGTACCTCAACACCAATTCTAACGGGATCCTTCTTGTGCCTTCACTGGATTATGATGCCTCGTTCTGCGATATAGAGGATCGCGGACGTATCTTTAAGTGTGCGCTTCACTGGGAAAAGGAAGAGACTTACGGCATAAAGCCGGACGCCGGGTATATGGGCGAAGAAAACACTATGGCTATATGGGAGCAGTATATCAGGGAGTATCCTGAATATGAAAAGCTGCACGGGGGCATTCGGGCGTTCTGCGAGGCCCATGACATTAAAGGATATGCAGCCAACCTGTTTACCTTCCTTGTAAATTCATATTGCAAGCTCAGCGCATATGATGCACCCATGATCGTACTGGCTTCGGCCGAGGTGAGCCTTGCATATGCATATGTCATCAACCGGTTTGCAAGTAAGGTAGAAAGAATAGATTTCCTGATGGACTATGTATGTCAGAAATCTTATTTTGAGCCTGTAGAGACACTGACACATAACGATCTGCTAATGGTCACGGATTACCTTTCACGCGATAAGAATAATATCAGGTCTGAGAAAAGCGGCTATTTCCTGCTGGGCATAAGGCTCTACGGTGATACAGATGCCGTATATCAGAGAATACTTGAGGATACTTCTAAATATATAGAAGAAACTGAAAGCATTTTCGAGAGGATTTCCGGGGCCGAGGCTTATCAGATAAAAAGAAAGTACTGCCTTGTTGAGGGTATAGACTCATATGGAAATAATACTACCGGGCTTATATTCCCCAAAGAGGCTAATGATGCATATACGGAATATCTTTTCAGGAAGATGACGGCATAGTGGGCGTTTTTTCTTTCTGGAGAATGTTGCACTATAATGCAACACGTACATTGAAAATAGAATATGGGACTACGGCATAATGGAATTTATAAAGATCCTTCGGGCTGAAGCCCTCAGGATGACACAAGGGTAAAGCCCTCAGGATGACACGAAGGCAAATAAACAAGGACATCACAACGTGAAAGGAGAAAAAGCTTATGAAAAAAGAAGTTTTAACAAAACGTATTATTGGTGACAGCGTGGCTATTGCAAATAATAATGACATCAGAAAGAAGGCGGAGCTTCTTCCCGGTCTTTACTGCGACGCGCTTACCATGCGTTTCGGACTTGACGGTGAAGATCCCATGAGCGATGAGGAGATCGCTGAAGAACTTGGCCGTACTACCGGAGCGTATCTTAGCGAATACCTTGTTAACTGCATGATAAATGATGCACTTTATATGGTGAATTACAGGATCAACAAAAGAAACAGTTTTTCTTTTAAGATCTCTCCGATAGATAAGCTTAAACTGGAAATCTTTCTTAAGCCCTTAAGCTGGGAGAGCATCATAAAGCTTATGGAAATAGTCAGGAATTCTGCTGATATCGAAGGAAGAGAAGATCTTCTGGCTGAACTCAAAACGAAGTATTCGAAAAAGGATATCGTTATCGCCCCCAATATAGAGGATCTGTACTTTGTAAATGTTTATCCGGTCGAATGGAGTGATCCGGAGGGCGCTGTTAAAACCTTAAATCCCATGGAGGTAGTGGATATCCGTGAATTTGCCGAAGAGATGCTCTCTGTGCTTGAAGAGCTGGGAGTGCTTATTATCAGCGATGCTCCGAAATATGACAAGGTATCTGCCCATGATATTTACAAGTATGCATATCTTGATGAAGAATTTGCTGCCAGGATAGCCTATGATAATCCCCGGCTTTTATTGGTTAAGCTTAAAGAAATGTAGTAAATGATAACAAGATAATAAAATTATTCAGAAGATTCAAAAGGAGGGAACGCTATGAGATACTATGAATTTGCTTTAGGGACCAATGCTGAAAAGATCAAGGCAGGTGCAAAGATCAATCTGCGCGATTATTCTTACGACAACAGTATAAACGCCATGAATACCTATATGCTCAGAAATATGGATAACAATATCACTTTCTTTGCATACAGGGAAGAAGGGAAGACGACCCTTGCATCTTTTTCTTATGATGAACAGAAAGGTTCGCTTGCCGATGTATATGATCATATAACCGGGATCCTTGATCATATATTCAGCATAAGAAAGATCGCAGCGGATCCTGTTGAGATAACCAGTTTTGAATTTATGGATGACTTAAATGAAGCGGTCAGGAGAGAATTTATGCAGATGCGCTTAAGGGTGACTGATACGGCAAATCTCTGGCTGTGGTCTTACTACAGGAATGACCAGAAGGAAACCCTGCACTATGACTTACAGGAATATGTGATTCCCGATGGCGCTGCGCCCAAGCTTGAAATATATGATAATGATCTTTTAAAGGAACTTTCAAGGATTGAAGAGAACAGCAGCGCCGCAGGCTGCGGTGCGAATATGGTCCATTATGTACTTTCGGCCAGAAGTCAGGAAGCTGTGCGTGATATGACCGGCAGCCTTATGCAGAGCCTTTATATGGCAGGGCGCATAAGCAGCAGGCGTATGAGCGTGATCAGGGAGCTTGAGCCTGACGCTTATAAATGCAGAAATCATCTTGAAGATCTGATCGAAAACAGTTACGGAGGAGTGGTTGTTTTTGACCTTACGGAAAAATACGGTAAGGCGCCTGCCGATTACGTAATGATGAGCAAATATATTGTTAATCTTCTTAAAGAGTACAGAAACCACTGCCTTTTTGTCTTTACATATGATATGGACAATCCCGGGTTCTCTTATCTGGTATTGCCGGAGATAAATAAATATGTGATGACTGTGGCTCTCAGGGAAGGAAAGGGTGACAGGAAGAATGCTGTTAAGTATCTGAAGAACCTTATATCAGCATCAGAGTATTCGGAATATGCAACCCAGGCCGGCGAATTTTTAAAACAGTTTGCGGGAGATGAATTTACACAGACGGATGTACTTTCGGCATTAGACCGCTTTGGCCCCTGGTGCATAAACAGAAATGTATTTAAAATGTATGATTTTGATGTTTCTGAAGGATTTATGCTGGACCGTAATGAGATGGGAGAATCGGCTTATGATAAGCTTAAAAGCCTTATCGGGCTGGATATTGTCAAAAAAGAGATCGACAGGATAATAAATGCCGATATTGTTGAAAAAGAAAGAAAAAAACACAGGGGCAGGGATTATCAGGCCGGATCCATGCATATGATATTCGGGGGAAATCCCGGGACAGCAAAAACTACCGTGGCAAAGCTTTTTGCCGGTATCGTGAAAGAAAAAGGTATTTTAAAGAGCGGCGCGTTTGTTGAGCGCAGCGGTTTGGGACTTGACGGCCTGCTCTGTGTTGAGAATATCCGTGATGCGTTTGTTGCGGCTAAGGGCGGCGTGCTGTTTATCGATGAAGCATATTCTATGAAGAGTGACAGTGCTGTTACCGCGCTTATACAGGAGATGGAAAACAGAAGGGATGAAGTGATAGTTATACTGGCAGGTTATAACGAAAGGATGAAATGTTTTCTTGAGAGAAATGAGGGCTTAAAGAGCAGGATTCCTCACTGGGTAGATTTTCCCGATTACAGTGAAGATGAACTGACAGATATCTTTAAGCTCATGCTTGCAGAGCGCGGCCTTCAGGCAACGGATGAAGCAATATGTGAAGCGAAAAACATTTTCACAAAAGTACGGTTTCTTTTAAACTTTGGAAACGGAAGATATGCACGTAACCTGTTGGATAAGGCTGTTGAGAATCAGTCTGCAAGGCTGCTTTCGGAAAAGAAACACCCTTGTGATATCAGAAAAAAAGAACTGTTTCTGATAAAAAAAGAAGATATCACCGTGCTTGATGACGGGTTGAGAGAATGCAGGGCTGAAGGGACTGCAATGAAAGAACTGGATGAAATGATAGGGCTGGCTTCGGTAAAGGAGGTAATACACAAAGCCGTTGCAAAATACAAGTATAATAAGCTTTGTATTGAAAAGGGGCTGACCGGTAACAGGGTTTCATTACACATGGTATTTACGGGAAATCCCGGTGCGGCGAAAACTACCGTAGCCAGACTTTTTGCAGAGATAATGAGAGATGAAAAAGTACTTCCTTCCGGGCAGTTTGTAGAAGTGGGACGTGCTGATATGGTAGGCATAGCGATCGGATCCTCGCCTCAGATCGTAAAGCATAAGTTTATGGAAGCAAGGGGAGGTGTCCTTTTCATAGACGAGGCATATTCTCTTTGTGATGGTGTTGAAAACGGCCCCGGAGATGAAGCTATAGATGCTATAGTTCAGGAGATGGAAAACCACAGGGATGATGTGATAGTGATATTTGCGGGGTATCCCGGGCCTATGAAAGAATTCCTGGAGAGGAATCCGGGCATGCTTTCCAGAATAGCGTTCCATGTGGAGTTTGATGATTATTCCGAAGATGAGCTGTGCCGGATCACCAGGCTTATGGTCGAAAAAATGAAGATGAGCATCACCGAAGAGGCAATGGATAAACTGAAAACGATCTACAAAATGGTAAGTAAGAGTGAAGATTTCGGCAACGGAAGGTTTGTACGTAAAACGCTTGAAGAGGCTGAAATGAATCTGGCGCAGAGACTGATGGAAAAGGGCGAAAAGGATTATACGATCCGGCAGCTTACTACCATTGATGGGTGTGATATCCCCGATGCGGATAAGTATAAAACCCATTCTTTGCACAAAATAGGTTTTTATTGATAAAGCATCGGCTCACATGCGGTAGCGTTTGTATTGCAGAAGCGTTATCTTTACAGCTGCCATCACCATGGCGTAGACAAGCATATGGAGTATTATGAGCCCGTCACCGGATATGCTGAAGCTGTCGGAATTGCCCAGCAGGACAAAGCTGTCCATGACGGGCGGCATAAATATGCTGAGTATACGGAATGCGGGAGAGGTCTGTATCAGCCCCTGCTTGCAGAGGGCCAGTACCGATAAAAGCACTACGGCGCATATGCCGAATTTTCTGCCGATAAAGCGGGGATGGAACAGGTCTGCGGTCTCCAGGCCGCAGACTCCGGAGAAAAATATAAGCCCGCTTCCGATGACAACATCTGCCACGGTGAAAGCCCTGGTGAAAAACCACGGCTGGATATAGGATTTAAGCAGTGGGAAAAGCGATAATATTACAGAGAAGATAAAGCAGACGCCAAGCTGCAGCACTTCCCTGGAAATATAGTAAGCCGGGGAGGTGTCACAATGAAGCAGCAGTACTTCTTCAAAAACATCATTTTCACGCTCATGCAGGCTTAAGGAAATATAAGCACATAAAAAATACTGGAACACCGAGGTTAAGAGCAGGCTGCTGCATATATATGCCGGAGCAAAAGAATACATCACCCCAAGAAAAGCGGCGGTGCAGATCAGGGAAACGATCCATATCGGGCTTTTCTTTATAAGACGCCATCTTATTTTGTACAGTTCAGATATACTCTTCAATCCCGGCAAGCTCCCATCCGTCATTATAAAGTTTCATGACTGTTTCTTTAAGCGTATCGCGCTTTACTTCCAAAACAAAACCTCTTATGTGGGCTGACATTTCCGGCCAGGGAGTAAGTTTCTCATCTCTTCTTATATATATTTTAAAAACGGATACGGTATCTTCATTATCTTTAAGGTGCAGCTTTCCGTGGTCTATGGTGTACTCGTGGTCGGAGAGTGCATCTATGAGTTTCTTTTCGTGACAGGACATAAAAACGGTAACGCCGCGCTCGCGCAGGGCGTTGATCTTTTTGAGAAAAACTTCCTGGGAAGCGGCATCCTGCCCGGAAAGCGGTTCGTCCAGCAGTATCACATCTTTAGGGGCGATAAGCGCCTGTATCACGCCTACCTTTTGAAGGCTGCCTTTTGAGAGTTCATTAAGTTTTGTATGTGTCATGGATTCCAGAAAGAAATCGCTGATAAGACCATCAGCGACTGAACGGTCTGCCGATTCCATCCCTGCGACGGAATAGAGATAATCCGTCATGACTATATCCATGCCGGGAAATTTTTCGGGAACGTAGGAGAAACCGGTCTTTGCGGGATAGCGGACAATTCCGCCGCTTGTTCTTATCAGACCGGCAATTATCTTAAGAAGGGTGCTCTTTCCGCATCCGTTGTGGCCGGTAAAGGCGATGGATTCGCCTTTGTAAAACTCATGCGTGATATGATCCAGGACAAAGTTTCCGCCATAGGACTTGCTTACGTTTTCGAGGCATATGATCTTTTCCATGATCAGCGTTTGCGCCTGTTAAGCTTTGAATAATCCATTCCCATAGAACAACCCCTTTTCTGAAATGCTGTCAAAAAAAGATACATATAAAACAATTATAGCGTAAAAATGATAACGATTCAAGCTATATGATAAAAGCGAAAACATATCTTTTTATCCTGATTTATGGTATCATCGGAGTAACGGAGGTGCATGGCATATGAAACGTGTATTTGTGATAGTATTGGACAGCTGCGGTATAGGTGAGATGCCGGATGCGGCAGCTTTTGGCGATGAGGGCAGCAATACCCTGATGAATGCGGCTAAGGCGGAAGGTTTTGCCGTACCGAATATGGAGAAGCTGGGCCTTTTTAACATTGATGGTATTGACTGGCGTAAGGGCGTCGATGCTCCTGCGGGGGCTTATGCCAGGATGGCGGAAGCCTCACAGGGAAAAGATACCACTACGGGACACTGGGAAATGGCGGGTATAATCTCAAAGAATCCCATGCCCACTTTTCCTAATGGCTTTCCGAAGGAAGTAATGGACGAGTTTGAAAAGCAGACCGGCAGGGGCTGGCTGGTAAATAAGCCCTATTCCGGGACTACGGTCATCAATGAATACGGCGATGAGCATGTAAAGACCGGAAAACTCATAGTTTATACATCCGCGGATTCCGTATTCCAGATTGCGGCACATGAGGATATAGTGAGCTGTGAGCAGCTTTATGAATACTGCCGCATAGCAAGAAAGATACTAAAAGGTGATTATGCCGTGGGCCGCGTTATAGCCAGACCTTTTATAGGAGAAGGCAACGGTAATTATACCCGCACGCCCAGGCGTCATGATTTTTCTCTTGAGCCTACGGGCGTGACCATGCTGGATCAGATAAAGGATGCAGGCATGGAGGTTATAGGCGTCGGTAAGATAAAGGATATTTTTGCCGGCGTAGGACTGACGGAATATGTATATACCCAGAACAATGCAGAAGGTATTGACCGTACCCTGGAGTATATGGATAAGGACTTTAACGGCCTGTGCTTTACCAATCTGGTAGACACGGACATGATCTACGGCCACCGCAGGGATATCCAGGGCTATGGTGATGCTCTAAGCTATTTTGATAAGAAACTTGGGGAAATGCTGGAAAAGATGAAAGAGGAAGACATGCTGATCATCACTGCCGATCACGGCTGCGATCCCGGCTATACCAAGACTACCGACCATACCAGGGAGTATGTTCCTTTCCTGGCCTGCGGCGCAAAGGATTTCTTAATGCCCGGTAATTACGGTACAAGGAGCAGCTTCGCGGATCTGGGAGCTACCGTGCTTAAATACCTGGGCGTAGAGCAGAAGATCGCCGGAGAATCTATGGTATAAGGGTAATATAAAGAGGCCCCTTTCTTTGCTTGCAACAATATTGTGTATATGGTATCATATTCGGGCATATATATTGTGCCCGATTTTTATGTAAATTAGGAGAAAAAGTTTTGGCTGCTTTAAAAGAAGAAATAGACAGGCGGAGGACTTTCGCCATTATATCCCACCCGGATGCCGGTAAAACAACGCTTACGGAGAAACTGCTGCTTTACGGCGGGGCCATCAATCTGGCAGGCTCCGTAAAGGGCAAGGCCACCGCAAGGCATGCCGTATCGGACTGGATGGAGATAGAAAAGGAGCGTGGTATATCCGTAACCTCCTCCGTGCTGCAGTTTGAATACGACGGCTATTGCATCAATATACTGGATACTCCGGGACATCAGGATTTCTCGGAGGATACTTACCGTACCCTCATGGCGGCGGATTCCGCAGTCATGGTCATTGATGCGTCAAAGGGCGTTGAGCCCCAGACCAGAAAGCTTTTCAAAGTCTGCGCCATGCGCGGCATTCCCATATTTACTTTTATAAATAAGCTGGACCGTGATGCTCTGGATTCCTTCGACCTTATGGATAATGTAGAGAAGGAACTGGGTATCGATACCTGCCCTGTCAACTGGCCCATAGGTTCGGGAAAGAATTTCAAGGGCGTTTACGACCTTAAGAATAAGGAACTGCTGGCATTTGAAGATACGGAGAAAGGTACAAAGGAAGGCCGTACCCTTGAGATGCAGGATATGTCACAGATACGTGAGTATGTGGGTGATGAGGCTGCTGATAAGCTTGAGGAAGAGCTGGAGCTTTTATCGGCGGGAGCGGAATTCGATCTGGATCAGGTAAGGGCAGGAAAGCTGACTCCAGTATTTTTCGGATCGGCGCTGACCAACTTCGGCGTGGAGTATTTCCTGAGGTCATATCTGCATATGGCAATGGCACCCAGCGGCCGCGTATCCGGCGGCGAAGTGGTGGATCCGGTGCAGGATTCCTTCTCGGGATTTATCTTTAAGATCCAGGCTAACATGAACAAGGCCCACAGGGACAGGATAGCTTTCATGAGAGTATGCAGCGGCCGTTTTGACGCACAGGCAAACGTAAAGCATGTGCAGAGCGGCAGGGTGATGCGTCTCCAGCAGCCCCAGCAGATAATGGCGGACGAAAGAAAGATCTTAAGCGAAGCCTATGGCGGCGATATAATCGGTATATTTGATCCCGGTAATTTTTCTATAGGAGATACCCTCTGCGAACCTAAAATGGATGTTTGCTATGAAGGAATACCTACCTTTGCGCCGGAGCATTTTGCCAGGGTGCGTCAGGTGGATACCATGAAGCGCAAGCAGTTTGTAAAGGGCGTGGAGCAGATAGCCCAGGAAGGCGCCATACAGATATTCCAGGAGATAGCCTCCGGTATGGAAGAGATAATCGTGGGCGTTGTGGGCGTGCTGCAGTTTGACGTGCTCAAGTACCGCCTGGAGAATGAATATAATGTTGAGATACGCTTAGAGCCCCTGCCCTATGAGCATATACGCTGGATAGTCAATAAGAACGAGATAGACATTGCCAAGCTTTCCGGTACCTCCGATATGAAGAAGGTACAGGATCTTAAGGGCAATCCTCTGCTTTTGTTTGTTAATGCATGGAGCGTGGGAATGACAGAGGAGCGTAATCCCAACCTTAAGTTAAGCGAGTTCGGAAAAGACTGGTAAGCCGCCTTTATGAAGAACAGAGCCGTAAAAAAACTGATGGTCTTCGGACTGTGCCTCAGCCTCATGGCAGGGTGCGGAAAGAAGAATAATGTAGAGCTGCCCAATGTCGGAATCCTTACAAAGGAAGATGGCGAAGGGGAGGCTGTGGTTACTGCGGCACATAAGGAGAGGGACGGGATAGTTACGCTGACGCCCGCTACCGGATATGAAGCTCCGGTCATTACCGAAGAAAAGACCGGTAAGAGACAGAAGGAGAGGCTGGATGTCCTGCAGGCGGAGAAGAATGCCGCGGGGCTGACTGACGCGGCGATAAAGCGCTGCATGAAGGAACAGGAAGGCCGTTATATGTATGATATGATGGATGACCGCCTTCATACCCTGTATGCAGAGCTGCTTCTGATAATAAAGGCGCATGCCGAGGATATACTGGTATCCACTACCGATGAGGATGATCTTCAGACCACTTTCATGTGCGTATTCCAGGACCATCCGGAACTCTTCTGGATAGAGGGGTATTCTTACAGCAGATATTCGACCCAGTCGGGAAAGGTGTTCAGCTTCACCTTCAGCGGCAAGTATTCCTATACGGAGGATGAATGCAAAAAGCTTCAGGCCGGCGTGGATGACTGGGCGGATAAATGCATATGGGGGCTGCCCGGCGGAGCGGATGATTACGAAAAGGTCAAATATGCTTATCAGTACATTATATATAATACGGATTATGTACTGGGGGCAAAAGACAACCAGAATATCTTATCCGTTGTAAACGGTGAATCGGTCTGCCAGGGGTATGCCAAGGCGCTCCAGTATCTGCTGGAAAAAATGAACGTCCCCTGCACCATGGTGGTGGGTAAGGTAAGGGGCGGCGAAGGCCATGCCTGGGATCTGGTGAATATAAACGGCGCATATTATTATGTGGATCCCACCTGGGGTGACGCCGGATACCTTTCGGCATCGGGACTGGATGTGAGCAGCCAGGGGGAGGTCAATTATAACTATCTTAACGTGACTAGCGATGAGATGGCCGTATCCCATGTGGCCGATAATGTGGTGGCCATGCCACATTGTGTAGCTACCGAAGATAATTATTATGTGCGTGAGGGACGCTTCTTCAGTTCCTACGATCCTGTGGCGCTGAAAGCGCTTTTTGATAACGCGATGCATTCCGGAGGACGTTATGTGGCGTTTAAATGCGCCGATGATGACAGTTACTGGATGTGTATCCATATGATACTGGAGGAAGAACAGATATTCAGCCTGCTGCCTGAGGGCGTGCGCAGCGTGGATTATACCACCAGCGATGAGCTCAGGGTTCTGTCTTTCTGGTTTTAATTGAAAAACGGAAGCCTTTGTGGTAAGATAGGCGTCAGTGGAAAAAGCGGGTCCGGAAATGACCCTTTTGCTTAAGGAGATCAAAATGGAAAACAATAACAACATCACACTTAAGGTGGAAAACGAGAACATCGGCAGTGTTCAGATAGCCGATGATGTAGTTGCGATGATCGCAGCTCTGGCTTCATCCGAGGTAGAAGGCGTGAGCGCCATGACAGGCAATATCACGAATGAGCTGATGAGCAAAGTCGCCATGAAGAAACTTACAAAAGGTGTGAGGGTGGCTCTGGTGGATAATTCCGTTACGGTGAATCTTTCCATAGTATTGGAGTACGGCTACAGTATTCCCGAGACCTGCAAAAAGGTACAGGAAAAGGTTAAGAATTCTGTTGAAAATATGACAGGGCTTACGGTAGAGGATGTTAACATCCGCATTGCTTCCGTAAATATGCCCAAAGGGAAATGAACATGAGCAGGCGTATCAATCGCGAAAGAGTCTTTATGCTTCTCTTTTCTGCGGATTATTATGATCAGGAAGGTATGAAAGATCAGATCGAGAGCTTCTTTGCCGATGAGGAGGAGGAGTTCATCGAGGAAGAATTGCTCCGCATTGAGGAGCAAGGCGGTTCTCCCGATGAGATCAGCATACCCGCATATCTCACGGAAGGCCGTGAGCAGATCAGGGAAAAGACCCTGGCTATAGTTGAAAAGATACCGGAACTGGATAAGCTTCTGGATGAAAAGATACAGGGCTGGAATACCGGACGTATAGGAAAGGCCGAACTGGCCTGTCTGCGTCTGGCGCTTTACGAGATGCGTTATGATGATAACATCTCTGATGCGGTTGCCATAAATGAGGCTGTAGAGCTGGCAAAGAAATACGGCCAGAGTAAATCCGGTGAATTTGTTAACGGAGTCCTCGCAAAATTTGCGCAGGGGTAAGTAATGAATA
>CAMVRS010000088.1 GCA_947169935.1 uncultured Lachnospiraceae bacterium | reverse complement strand
GTGGAACTCAAACGCCCCGTAGCTGTAATTGTCTGATTAAAGCGTGTATGTATGCGGCCGTCCTGAGCTATATATTCCGCAAGTGCATCCGCATAGGTCGATTTTAATTTTGCGTAGGTCCTGTATTCCAGTATATCCCTTACAAAAGGCACGTCTTCGGCAAGTTTCTCCAGCACTTCTGCCGAAGTGGAATAACCTGTCTTTGTTTTCTTTCCGCCGGGAATCCCCATTTTTTCAAAGAGTATCTCTGCCAGCTGCTTGGGAGAGTTTATATTAAAAGTCTCACCTGCCAGAGTGTATATTCTCTGTTCCAGCTCATTGATCTTTCCGCTAAGGGCTTTGCCATATTCCTTAAGCGCATCGGCATCCGCCTTTATGCCTTCCTGCTCCATACGGTAGAGCACGTATGAAACCGGCATTTCTATATCACGGTAGAGCTTATCCATTTTCTGTTCTGCCAGCTCTTTCATAAGCTCATCTTTTAAAGCCGAAAGCTGCATTACTTCCGCAGCAGCAAATTTTCCAAAGGCTTCCTTATCGGCAGCTGCCTCTTCGACAGTCTTTTTCCCGAAATCCTGTTCATAGGAAGATATCAGATTGCCTGCAAACTGCTTTGCCGCAGAATCTATGCTCCAGTCATTCTTAAGCGGATTTATAAGGTAAGCCGCTATCTGAAGATCATCTATGTTTGCTGACGCCTTTACGCTGTCATAATCTTTTCCAAAATCATCCGCAGCCTTTTCTTCTTCCGGTTCGGAAAGATAATCTTCGAAACTGAACTGCTCCTCTGTCTTTTTACTGCGCAGTTTATTGACCGCAATGCCTCCGAATACGGCTGCATACAGTTTCTTACATTCAAAAGTTGTTATGTTTGTTCCTGCTTCATACACGCCCCTGATAAAGGCTGCAGTATCGGTAACATCCGGCGTTATGATATAAGCGCAGTCATCGCCGGTATCAACAGCCAGGATATTTTCGGATGCGTTTAAAGGATAAACGCATACACACATCTTTCCCGACTTGCCTGCTCTGGACGCAAGCAGCTGCGCTTCCTTATCGCTCTTAACGTATACATAATCGTAATCTTTCTGGACAGCGGCTGCAGCAGTATCAAAATTCTTAAGTATGGCTTTAAAGTCAAGTCTTTTGCACAATTCGTATGCTTGCGCGGTATAAGGATTTTCGTATACGGCATCCTCCGGCCCCACAGGCAGATCGCAATCCGTCTTTATGGTTACCAGCTTAAGGCTTAAGTCCGCCAGTTCCCTGTTTGCTTTAATGCTCTCACGTATGGAATTCTTTTTTATCTCATCAACATGTTCATATATGCCGTCTATGGAACCGTATTCCAGCATAAGCTCCGTTGCCGTCTTTTCACCGACCTTGGGTACGCCCGGAACATTATCGGAAGTATCGCCCATAAGCGCCTTAAGTTCGATAAACCGTGCAGGGCTCATCTGATACACGCGTTCTACATCAGCTGCGTAATAGTCTTCGATCTCGGTCCCGCCTCTTTTGGTCTTGGGGATCCTGATCTTTATATGATCCGATGCGATCTGCAGCAGATCCCTGTCACCCGATACAAGTGCAACTTCCATACCGGAGGCTTCGCCCTTCTTTGCAAGGGTTCCAAGTATATCGTCTGCTTCAAGTCCTGCCTGTTCCACTATGGTGATGCCCATGGCTTTAAGCATTTCCTTCATCAGCGGCACCTGTTCCCTGAGTTCATCGGGCATGGGCTTTCTTGTACCTTTATACTCTTTATACATTTCGTGTCTGAAGGTGGGTGCATGGACATCAAAGGCCACAGCCAGATAATCCGGCTTTTCTTCGGAAGCTATACGCAGCATAATATTTATAAAGCCAAATACCGCGCCGGTATGAAGGCCTTCGCTGTTTGTCAGATCCGGCAGACCATAAAAAGCACGGTTCAGAATACTGTGTCCGTCAATAAGCATCAGTTTTTTGCTCATAAGATCTACTCCCCAAATTATATCTTGTAAAAAAATATCAGATATGTTATTATGCAAAAGTTAGTTAAGCCGGCGTGTCGGAATGGCAGACGAGGCAGACTCAAAATCTGTTGTGGGCAACCACGTGCGGGTTCAAGTCCCGCTGCCGGCATTCACAATTTTAGCATATAGATCCCATAAAGTAAAATCCCGGTCAAAGACCGGGATTTATTTTACAGGTCATTCTTTTCTTTGAAATTTGCGATCACTATGTCGAAATCCGCATTGCTGACTCTTCCCAGGGGATCGATCCTCTGATCGGGCTTCTCGCTTCCGGGTGCGCCCTTGCCCGGCAGTATCAGCCAGGTTTCTGCCCAGCACATAGGCTCCCAATGCCAGAAGTCGATATCCAGGTAATCGATATAATCGTCAGTACGTCCAAAGTCGATGGCCCTCTTCATACCGGGTCTGTTTTCGGCATATCTCATAAGCATCCACATGAAGTCCTGTCTTGTAACCCATGCATCCGGAACAAAGTTATCATCCAGTACATAGGGGAATCCTGCCAGCATATTCATGCTCTCCGCCCAGAGCAGCGCCTTCCCATACTTATGTCCCTTAACATCCGTAAAGCTTGACTTTGTCCTGCTTACAGAGGGTTTTCCCGCAAACTCATACAGTTTCTGTATAACCTCAGCTCTGGTAAGCAGATCGGTCTCATCCGCGCCAGGATCAGAGTACGGATAAGGATCAAGAGAAGGAAGGGCGTATCCCTTAGGATCCGTGCTCAGAGTCACCACATCATCAAAGCAGATGAAGCACAGACTGTCATATCCCACTTCTCCTCCTGTAGTAGAATCATCCCAGCCGTGATCTATAGTCCAGGAATGTATAGCCTTGCCAAGATGTGCAGACTCATCTTTCTTTGTACCCTTTTCATAGGCTTTCACAAGGAAAGGATTCTGCCCTATATCCAGTCTGGTCATATTGCTGTTGCCAAAGGCCTGCAGGAAATGCATATAATGGTTATTGCTCAGGTCTATGGTCTTAATGGGACTGCATTCACAGATAAGTATTTCCAGCTTGGGATTGTTCGAAACATCCAGCTCCGTAAGGTCAGGATTATAAGCGCAGTTCAGTTTGAACAATTCCGGATTATGGCTGATATCTATACTTGTCACATCATTCTGGGCACAGTTATAATACTGCAGCTCAGGACATTTGCTCACATCAACACTGCCAAGCCCGCGGTTGTTCCATATATCCAGGCGTTTCATCTTAGGGCAGCAGGTAACATCCAGCTGGGTGATCTGATTCTGGAAAGCATCCAGATGTGCCAGTATAGGACAATTGCTCAGATCCAGCTCTGTAAGCTCACAGGTTCCGCAGGTAAGATGCTCAAGCAAAGGCGTGCAGGTGACGTCCAGCTTCTTGATGGGATTGGTATTGCATTCAATGAACGCCATCTTTGGATTATTCGAAAAATCCAGTTCCTTGATCTTGCAGTCAAAACAATATACCGATAACAGTTCCGGATTATGCGACATATCCAGTTCTGTCAGCGGATTGCCCGAACACCAGATACCCGTAAGCTCAACATTTTTACTGATATCAATGCTTGTGATCTTATTATCTTTACACCAAAGGCCAACAAGTTCGGGGAAATACTCTATTCCTTTAACAGACTTAACGCCGGACTTCTCACAATCTACGTTTCTTATATAAAATATCTCTTCCTCCGACAGAGTGCCGTTGCCGTCTTTATCATAATCCCTGCTTGAGATTATTGCCCTGAACTTATCATCCGGAAAATGCTTTTTGTCGATCTTTACAGCGACGATAGCAGGCTTTTCGGGATTCACTGTAGGTTCTGCAGGCTCTGTGGGCTCTGCAGGTTTAGTGGGTTCGGTAGGTTCTGCGGGCTTGGTAGGCTCGGTAGGCTCCGCAGGTCCTGTAGGTTCGGTAGGCTCTGCGGGTCCTGTAGGCTCAGTGGGCTCCGCAGGTCCGGTAGGCTCAGTGGGCTCCGCAGGTCCGGTAGGCTCAGTCGGTTCTGCAGGTCCTGTAGGTTCAGTAGGTTCAGTAGGTTCTGCAGGTTTTGTAGGTTCGGTAGGCTCTGCGGGTTTCGTCGGTTTAGCGCCTTCTTTTGTAACTTTCTCGACTATAGAGAAATAATTCCTTTCAGCCTTTTTACCGGCTGCTGCGTTTAACTTATTTACTCCCTTTTTGAACCAGGTAAGATATTTTCCTTTAAGACCTATAGCTTTAGCCGCAGATTTATTAACCTTGGCTTTCACTTTAAAATAAGCCTTGCTTCCGGTCTTTTTATTTTTGTATGCTGTGAATTTCCATTCGACTACGCCTCTAAGATCTACAGAAGGTACTCCGAGTATTTCGGCGGCAAGGATTTCCAGATCTTTACTTTTAACTTCCGCATCCAGATCAGAATCCGGCAGGATCTTTCTGTTGCAGAACTCAACTATGTCATAATAAGAAACTTCTGCCGTAAGTGTATAGGGGATCTTATTGATCTTGACCGTTTTGGATGTAATGGTATTATAGCTGACACTGGTCTTGTCGATGACCGTTGGAGCTGCCGGTGCTTTGGCCGCTGTTACGATCTCCTGATCTTCCCTGTTATTTTCCGCAGGAACAGCCACATACTCCTCATATGTATCTGTCTCCTCTTCAATAACAGTTTCTTCGCTTACAGTTACATCCGCATCATCCGATGCCAGAACAGGCTGCAGATCTCCGATGAGCATCAAGACTGAAAGCATAGCCGCTAACAGTTTTTTCTTCATTGGTTAAACCTCCCTCATTCTCCATGCAGGGTGAACCCGCACAAAAATCCAGGGAGATAATACCATATCTTGTTTATATATAACAATAAAGACGTAACGAATAAAGACTATTTTGTCACGGTTCAGCCGCCAATGATCCTCAATACAAAATATGCAACAAATGCAGATACCAGCATAAGCCCGACCGTTAAGCCGCCCAGTTTAAACATCATCGTAAGCTTTCCGAACTTTTCATTCGTCCTGTAAAGAGCATTATATCCCGGATAGTTCACGCTGAGTGAAGGAACTGCCGCCAGCGTACCGCCAAGGGCCAGCAGCAGGCATATGGATCCCAGTCCCACAAATGTTTCTATTCCCATCATCGTTGACATGCCAACCAGCACAAATGCCAGAAAAGTCAGCACACTGATAGCTGCTAAAACTATATTACGGATCATTACCCATTTCTGCATCTCGAGACGCTTTGCGGTATCGATGCTTTCGTTCTGTTCAAGCACATTCAGCCTGTCTTTATAAGCTCCCAGCTGTGCCTCTTCCTTTATCTCGTTAAAAGCCACTTCGATCCCGCAATAAGGGCATTTGGCAAAATATTCGTTATTTGCACGCTGTACCTGTCCTCCGCAATGCGGACATGTAATAGCAACAATATTTCCCATGATCCTGTCTCCTCTTATATCCTGTTACTTTAAGGTCCTTAAATATTCTTTATGCTCATCTGTTACCCTGTAGCTTTCTATGGCTTTCTGTATAGCTTTCGCATGCACCCAGGGATCCAGTCTGCGTTTTTTGATATAAACAACAGCCTCATCATACTGTTTAGCCAGCGCCGTGGCGAAATACCAGGCCTGCATCATCTTAAGATAATAGTCTTCTGCCTTCTTATCAGCAACCAGCTTAAGATATTCCTTCTTAAAATCCCCGTCAAGAAATTCATTCATAAGCATACGCATGCCAAAGCGCGATGTATATACATGCTCTGAAGCTATCCATTTTTTGATAAACGGCAAAAGCTTTTCGTGGTTCTTTTTATATACTTTGGGACTGCTCTGGTCACAGACCGGCCAGCAGTCCACATACGGAAGGAATCTTTCTATCTCTTCCGTGCACTTATCAAAATCCTTTATCATCGATACCATAAAGATATGTATCATATTCTCCTCATAATATTTATGAGGAAGTTTCTTAAGGAAGTCTTCCCCTTCCTTCGTACCGGAATACTGCTTTGCGATCTGTTTCATCTGAGGCGTACGAACGCCTATGATAGTCGCCGGATCAATATTGGGGACCAGCTTGCTCTGAAATTCCTTAAAAGCTTTATCTTCATTTTTCTTAAGGCTCTTTAGCACCGACATAGATACCTCCCTATTATAAGAACACAGGGGGCTTTTGATCCCCCTGTGCAAAAAACGTTATCAGATAAGTTATCAGCCGCGGATGTCCATTACATATATCTTAAGATGGATCTTTCCGCCGGCGCGGTTTGCCTCATAATCACCTACGATACGGTCAACAACAGGCTGTATCTCCACATCGCCGTAGTAAGGTAGAGCCAGGAGCATCTGTCTGTTGGAATAGCGTGCGCTGACATCGCTTCGTCTGAGAGTTCTGAAAAGTGTCTGGTCAAGAGCTGCTATAGCCTGTTCCATCTCTTCTGCAGAGGGCAGATATCCTTCTTCGGGAAGCAGGTTCAGAAGCAGGCTTTCCAGCTTGATCTCGCCACGCTCAGCCTGGCGGCACAGATAATTGAATACATACTGGAATGCATAATAGTCAAGAACATAAGCGCCCTTTTCAACATCAGTCCTGCGGATCTTATCAACCAGTTCTTCAAGGCTGGCAATGCCGCCCTTATCGGAAGCGTTCTGAGTACTGAAGAAATGATATGAATTCTTACCGTTCTGCTTAACATGATAAAGCGCTTTATCTGCTGCGTTATAAAGCAGAGGCAGATTATCACCGTCCTCAGGATTCATTGCTATACCTGCGGAAACAGAGGTGTTTCCTTCGATCCTGAATGCAGCAAGCTTCTGGTGCATATCCTGGATGATGCCCTTTGCCTTCCTGCCGATAGCATCCTTATCTTTCACCTTATCAACATAGATCAGGAAGCAGTCGCCGCCGATCCTGCAGAGCACATCTTCCGAATCGGTATACATCTTTATGGTATCAGCCAGAGACTTGATAACATTATCACCGGCTGTCATACCGAAATTATTATTTACTGCCTTTAAGTTATCAACGCCAAACAGGATCAGGGTTCCCTGGCTGCCTGCCTGTATCTTGCTGTCGATAAGTCCCCAGCCCGATTCGGCATTCATAACGCCTGTCATTGAATCCAGCTGGCGGTAATCCTTTGTTCCTACTGAATCATTTGCGAAACGGCCGGATCTTTCAAGATTAAGGAACACCTGCTCCATTCTTATCTGCAGATCGCTGGGAACGAAAGGTTTGATGATATAATCCAATGCTCCCACTTCTTTGCACTTACGCTGTATCTCTTCATCTATAGCTCCTGTAAGTATAACAAGAGGGATATCCTGGGTCCTGGGATCGGACTGGATACGTCTGATAAGCTCAAATCCATCCATGAACGGCATATTCACATCCAGAAGAAGAAGATCGGGGATCGTTGTTTCAAGAAACTTAATGGCATTCGGCCCCGTGCTGCAGGTCGAAAGTTTGTACAGATCACCAAGTGCTATCTTGGCGCAATTAATGCTTGTTCTGTCATCATCAATGATCAAAATGTGTTTCATATATTTCTTTCTCCTTCCGGATAGATTTTTATAAAAACATTATATCTTTACATATGGTATTTAGCAAGTAGCGGTCATCAGAAAAACAACTCAAAATCAAAATACTCGCTGGCTATCTCTCCCAGTATCTCACCAAATCCCAGGAAGAAAAATACAGCAAAGATCACTATCAGTATGACCAGCAGGCAGAAATGTGAAAGAGCAAAATTCTTAATGTTCTTGTTTTTGCTGAGGCAGCATATGATCATGATGATCAGGCCAAGAACAGGTATTGCAAAAAGTATCTCATAGCCGAAATATCCCCATACGGATATCGGCTTGTACTCTTTGGGCACTTCATAATTCGGCTGATAATTGTTTGTGTTGTTATCGCTCATTAACAGTTACCTCCTTTTATATTTGGAGTATAAACTCCTTTATGCTATAATATTATACTATGGGTAATAAAGAATTCAACAAGGCACTTTCAAATATGAGCTTCGATATGGCCGCCCGCGGGGCTATACGCCATTTGTATGATCTGGGGATGTCTGCCGAAGAAATCCATAAAAACCTGACTTATCCTTTGAACATATCCCGCATCGAACAGGAGATAATGGAATACGAGAAAGAAAAAAGCTCACCCGATGCGGAATATGAATTTATCAAAACCTTTGACGCTTACGGCCGTCCTTCCTTCAAAAGGGTACGGCGCGATCACTCCTGAATCAGCTGCTTTGCATACAGGGTAAATTCTTTGTCCCATACCGCATACGCCGCATTGGTCTCATGTACCAGACCGTCACTGCAGAAGGCAGGAGGCAGCGCTTTTCCTCCATCTTTCAGCGGAGTGTTTATATCAACATAGCCAAATCCGTTATCCTCTGCCATTTCCCTTAAAGTATCATTAAGAAGATTTACATTTTCATTTGTAAGGCAGTTCTTTGATGCTCCCGGATATAAGGGCGTCATGCTGATAAGATTTATCTCTATCCCGGGGTTTTCTTCCGATATACGCTGAGTCAGATCAAAAATGCCCTTTGCCGTCTGATCCACGCTCCAGCAGATCAGATCGTTCGTTCCGAGCATTATGAAAACACGGTCAGCTTCCATGCAGGACACACTTTTCCAGACAGGCTGCTTCACGCCCCTGTAAAGAGGATGAAGGTTACTGTTTTCCTTTAACGCATGGAAAGTTGCGTAGCTGTTTGTGGCAAGGAAAAATGCACCGGATGCCAGTGAATCATAATAATTCACATACATCTTGTATCCGGTCATGACCGAGTCGCCTATGAATACAGACTTTGAATAGTACTCACGTATGTCATTGTCACTCACTACGGCTTTTTTTACTATCTTGTTTGCTGAAGCGATGTTTCCCGATACCTTTCCTTCCAAAGCTGCGTCCTCGCGCGCCCGGGTAGGGAAACGGCCCTCATATCTGCCGTAGGTCCTGTAATGCATATATAGTGTTTCAGTATCCCTGGTGTTGTATACATCTACAACATCCTGGTATTTATCTGCGTAATAATCACTGTCAAAGATCACTCCGTCCGGCATTTCCTCCGGCTCCGAATATACAGGTACCGCCACAGAAAGAATACAAATCATCATCGCGGCTGCGACGGGTCTTATAAATCTCTTCATTTTTTCATCCTTATCTCAATATCTTGGGGTCAACCCTCAAGTATTGTACCAGATACCGGAGAAAAAAACATCAAAAATATTAAATAAATTGTAAACAAATTATGAATAAAGGAAACTTATGCTCCCACCGGTATTTTTGCCTTCAGGATAAGCTCATTTAATATCCTGTCTGTGTCTTCTTTCCTTATCTTCGCCTCGCTTGTAAGGCTTAATCTGTGATGAAGGACATTGACTGCCACAGCCTTTACATCATCGGGCTTTACAAAATCCCTGCCGGCAAGATATGCTTTCGCCTGGGATGCGCGTATAAGAGAAAGCATTGCCCTAGGGCTGGCTCCGGCTACAAAATTCTTTTCTTCACGGCTGAGCTTTACTATATCCCTTATGTAGCTTATGACTCCGTCGCTCAAATGGATCGCCTCGGTCTCTTTCATCATGGCAATGATATCATCCGTACTGCATACGCTCTTTACTTCTTTTACGGTCTTTCCTTCCAGGAAGTTCTTTGCAAGACGTATCTCTTCCGCTTCATCCGGATAGCCTATGGAAAGGCGCATCATAAAACGGTCCATCTGCGCTTCAGGCAGCGGATAGGTTCCCAGAAATTCAACGGGGTTCTGTGTTGCAATGACCAGGAAAGGCTGCGGCAGCGGATAGGTCTTTCCGTCTACGCTCACCTGTCCCTCGGACATAGCTTCCAGAAGGCTGGCCTGGGTCCTGGGCGAAGTACGGTTTATCTCATCGGCAAGGATTATCTGGTGCATCACCGCACCTTCCCTGTAGCTGAACTCTCCGGTTTTCATATTATAGACCGAAGATCCCGTAACATCTCCGGGCAGGGTATCCGGCGTAAACTGTATGCGTCCGAAATCACAGTCTATGGATCTGGCAAGTATCCTGGCCAGCGTGGTTTTTCCGACGCCGGGAACATCTTCCATCAGAATATGGCCGCCGGCTAAAAGGCAGGTCAGCACGTTCTCCGCCACGCTCTCTTTTCCGACAAAATATTCGTGAAGCTGTGCCTTTAAGCTTTCGATCTTTTCGTTATCCATAAAAAGCTCCTTCCCGTCTCCGGAATCGTTCCGTTTTATCTTCCCGATGATATCATAAAAAACATACTGCCGCAAGCAAGCCTGCAGCTGCGTCTCAATGTGCCGCCGCAAAAGCCGATAGACAAAAAAATGTCTCTGGTCTATTATTAAAATAAAACGGAGGAGATATCTATGAATTACAGAACAAAGTATTTTCTTGTACTTCTTATTGTAATGTGGCCTGTATTAAGTTTATTTATTTATCTGATAGACGATCTCATCACAAAAGGAAATCTTACCGGCCAGACCGGATCCATGCGGGTGCTTATAACAGCTGCTGTCGGATTATTGCTTGCCTTTTTATCTGTTTTATACAGTTTTATCTTCACTCCCGCCACCAAAGCCCAGGTGAAAATATTTACCGAGCTTGAAAGCACCGGTCTTTCCGACAGTTTTATCAATGCAGCGGAAGCCGAGATCAACAGGCTCATCGGCACAGGAAAGCTGTATAAATTCTACCGCCCTTTTGTGCAGTACACCTGCCTTATAGCAAACGCCTATACAAACAAAGGCGACATTCCCACCGCTATGGATAAAATAAACGCCGTTACCTTAAGTGATATGCAGACATATCTGAAAAACCCCGGGGATAACAGGTTATTCTTAAGCTATTTTGATATGCAGATGGATATATGTGAAAAGATAAACGATGCCGGGCGTGCCGAAAACGTGATGAGTATTGCCGCTCCCTATCTCGAAAAGTGCGAAAATTCGACGATCACCGATAAACTGCTGGGTTACGAAACCTTCTGCCTTTATCACATGACCCGCAACGATATCGACAAGGCGCTCGAATATGCCAACAGATGTTTTTCACTTGGAAGTACCGAAAGCATTACTTTTGTAGGATACGGACTGAAATCCAAATGCTATATCAGGGCAAAGCAGTTCGATAAAGCTCTTGAAGCCATAAACAAGGCCGAAAGTATTTCCCGGAAAGGAATGTACAAACAGATCGCAGGTACGATGCGCAGCAATTATGAAAAAGCTCTCGCCGCTGCGGGGAACAGCTAGATCCTCATTCCTCCCAGCTTAATGATAAGCGTTCTTATCCGGCCTTTCCTGATCCTGATCAGCCCAAAGAGTCCGCTTATATCTTCCATGACCGCCGGCAGCGCTTCTTCTCCGGCTTTTTTATCCGAATACAGCAGCTGCTCATATCTTTCTATAAAACCAAGGCAGGTGCCTTCATAGGGATCTGCCTCAGTATTGTTCTCTTCTCCCGCCTCATACAGTTCGTTATACGCCCTTAAAGCGAATTCCTGAAGGGTCTCGCCCTGAGAGATCCTTATCCCCATACTTCTTAACAGTCTTATACCGTAACGACAGTTCACCAAAAGCTTTTGTTGTGTATCCATCTTATTATAACGGCTGCTCTGTATCATCCTGTCAAGCAGCACAAACACAAGAAGAAACAGCACTATAAGTCCCAAAGGAATAAAGATAACCCGCAGATCAACGGCTTTCTTTTCTTCTTCCGGTTCTGCAATATCTTCCTGCTGCTCACCGTCTTTCCCCTCATCAAAATGAGACCTGTCTTCAAAGGCGGTTGTGCTTTCCCTGTTCATAAACTGCCATGCACTGTCAAAAGCCATACGCGGAGTAGGCTCAAAAGCGATCCACCCCACTCCCTTTATATATGCTTCCGGCCAGGCATGAGCCATCGAAGACATAACGCTCACACTCTGGGATGAGTTCATAGGTACTCTGAAGCCCTGTACAAAACGCGCCGGTACGCCTATGGATCTGGCCATGATCACAAAAGCCGTTGCATAATATGTGCAGTAACCTTCCCCGGTCTCAAAAAGAAGACGGTCAAGAAACTCCGCTTCATTATCTATCTCCTCCGGCAGGTCGCCGGGAGTCAGGGTATATTCAAAGCCGGAAAGAGCTTCCTCAATAAGCTTAAGCTTTTCCATATCTCCTTCCGCCCCGTCTAACAGCTCTTCCATGTACGCCTCCGCCCGTTCGGATATCTCTGTCTGCGGAAGATAATACTGAAACATCCTCTCCGTATAGGCCATATAATCATCATAAGAACATCCCGGTGTTTTATCGTAATGAAAGGCATAACATACCTGATCCCATATATCCTTTTCTATGGGCAGGGATTTTCCGTCGGCATAAGTCGTAAAACCTTCGTTACGTTCATTGGTCCTGATATAGGTCAGAAGATATTTGGTACCGTAGCCCAGCTTTCTCTCGCCGCACATCTCAAAGCCATGCTGTATATAAGCCTCCTTTTCATTTTCCGGAACAAGCTCCAGCATCTTTGAAGGCGCCAAAAAATACGCCGTGTTAAATTCATTATAAGTAATATATAACTGTACACGTTTGTAGTAATCGAAATTATAATCCTCGTCATACTGCATTATAGAGCTGACTGTTTCCAGCGAATCCATGAGTCTGTCTTCATGATCCTCATCATAGGTCCTGTTCCACTCACGTCCGTTAAAATCATCCAGCACCCTTCCGGCCAGATAGATACCCGGACCGGTCTGCCTGTCAGTATTGATCTTCATCAGTTCTTTTTCGCCTTCAAACAGATTTCCAAAGCTTGGCCCACTGTCAGAAAAGCCCATGACCGATCCGTAATCTTCATCCTTTCCATGGAAAAATCTTGCCGTATATTTTATTCCGTCATAGATACGGCCTGCCACAGTCTTTACTATATTCCAGTCGTAAGGTTTTTCGGAAGCAGGGATCAGAAAGACTATCAGGGCCAGAAGCAATGCAAAAGGCGATACAGAAATAAGATGACCCTTAGTATCCGTATATCCGCTCTTCTTCCAGTATCTTTGTATAACATCAATAACGGAAAGCAATATCAGGAAAAGTGCAGGTGCAGTCTGAACCCGATCCGGCTGGGGTCCTGCGACCATGAAATAGATAAGCAGTCCAAAGACAGCCGCCGACGATATCAGCCGTACTTTAAGATCGTAAGCTATCAGCATGCCAAGAAGAAATGCGGCCGCAACTATGCCAAGACACCACAGCGCCCAGATGTTTTCCTGTATGAAAGCAGCTCTTTCCTCCGCATCCTTAAGCACTATAACTCCCATGCCCAGAGCAAGGGTTATGCCCGGAAGCACAGCCTTATACCTGCCTTTAAGATGCTTTATGCAGAAACAGCATATCGCCAGAAGAGCCGCCAGAGGATAATAAGTCACATTCTCTTCCGGCAAACCTATAAAAGGCGCCGCGCTGACAACTGCCAGCAGCAATACGGGAAAGATGCAGATGATATCATAAAGGAGAGCCGTCATAGATCCGCCTCCTTCAGGTCTTCTTCCGTACCTATCCTGATCATCTTTACGCCGTTATTAGTGTCTTCATTTATTTCTATGTTATCATCATTAACGATACACACCATGACAAAGACATTGTTTTCACGCAGCATCTTAACGGTCTCCGCTGCGGCAGCCGTCCATTCATGCAGTATCAGGAAGGCGCTGCGCCTGGTAAAAATATCCTTCTGACCGCAGGCGCTCACCAGCATTTTCTCCTCATCCGAATCAGTCTTAAACGCCAGAGCTGACATTCTTTCGTAATAGCCTTCAAAGCTGTCTATCCCCTCTGTGTTTGCTTCCTGAAGTTCTCCGTCAAGATAGTATGTATGTACCGTTATATTCTTTCTCACAAAGAAATAAGCAAGCGCTATGGCAAGCTCCAGCATCTTATTCTCAAGCGGCAGATAATCAGCCATCTCTTCGCTGATGCGTTTGCTGCCCAGCAGAATACTCACGCCTTCCCTCTCCTGGGCAGTCATTTTCCTGACCAGCAGCTCACCGCTCCTGGCGCTGGCTTTCCAGTTTATCATCCTTATATCATCGCCTGCTTCGTACTTTCTCACAAGTATATCCGGCTCGATGGGATTTACAAAACTGTTCTTAAAAAGAGTCTGGGACAGGTCCAGGCTTTTTATCTCAGAAAGATCGACTATATCCGGACGTACATAGACCCTCTGGGTCTCCTTGTTATGATACCTGAGCTTAAACAGCCTTAAAAAGTCCGTTATCTCAACATTCTTTATGCCCACCTCATATTCGCCGCGGTACTTGCAGACCAGCTGGGTATTCTTTTTTATACCGGTCCCGGGAAGCAGTTCATATTCCGTATCGTCATCAAGACCGCTTATATCAGAGAAGCTGCTGAAAAAATGAACCCTTATACTGCAGAAACCAAAATGATATTCGTTCATCAGCGTAAAATAAAAGGGTTCCATGCGCCCCGCGATAAGACGTTTATTCCCGATCTGCTGATAGATATGAAAGAAGATCCAGACAAAGATAAGATATAAAAACAAAATAACAGGCAGGAAGGTAAGTGCATAAAAGATACCGTAACTTACCGTCCCGCCGAAAAAGCTGATCCCGATAAGACTCAGGATCCAGAGTATTGCATATATTATACGATTTCGTTTCATTACATTCCGAATGACGACGTATTACCGTTTATGAAATAATCACCACGGCATCCGTCCTCTATATTTTTATTCTTATCGGAATAAGTGCTGGCTCTGCCGGATTCGTTGTGCAGTCTGACCGTCAGTATGCAATCCTTAATATCCAGTGTACCGTCTCCTACCAGGCCGCCGTATGCATAAGCTTCCACGCCGTTACCTGTATAATGTAAGGATATACGGTCAAAGGAAACATCCGATACGCCGAAGAAGCAGCCTGCACAGCTGGCCCTCTCCGCACGCAGATCCAGATTACTCCCTATCTCTGTAAAACGCACTTTAGCCCATTTACCGTTGATGCTGCCGGCAACAAGCATGGATCTTCCGCTGCCAAAGATGTGCACGAAAACATTCTGTAAAACAACCTCCGCATTTCCGTTAAAGGAACCAAAACCGCAGGCTTCCTTACAGGAGAAGGTAAGATCCAGTTCGCAGTTTGTAACGGCTATATTGCAATCGGCGTCATAAGTTCCAAAGCCCACGGCGCTGCCGCCGTTAAACTGCATAACATACCTTCCGTGAGTGATCTCTATATCAGTAGTTCCCTTGGCTCCTATGCCTACGCCTCTATCACCGAAAGCATCCATCACGATGGTTCCGGTCTGGTAGAATTCTATCCTTCCCGAATTTCCGTAAGCACAGCCTATTCCGCAGAAATCATCATTCTTGACCTGAATATTAAGATCGCCGTCTCCCAGCAATGTGAGCGTAGCTCCTTCCGCTACATTTATACCGCCGCCGCTTAAGATATTCTCTCCCATAAGCAGCAGGGTAACTTTTGCTCCGGATTCTATATCGATTATGGGCGTATGTTTCGAACTGCCCAGATAAACATGCTCCAGCGTGATCTGCCCTTCATAGCCGGATTTGATCTCTATTCTCAGATCAGCCCTTTGTCCGGGAGTACCGCTTAATACATAATCCATGTATGTGGCTTCGCTGCCCGGGGTTACCAGACAGTTATAACCTTCCTTAACCAGAGCCGAGCAGGAGAATCTGCCGGTCTTGCCTGTTATGTAATCGCGGCGTCCGTTACCCTCTATACGCTCCCTGGAATACTTCTTTATTTCTTCTATTATCTTTTCATCAATATTATGAAGGACTTCCGGCCCGGGCCTTCCCGTATAATATCCCTGTATCAGATCGCAGCCCAGATTTATGACAGTGCGCAGCTCTTCGCCGGTCTCAACGCCCTCTGCCAGAACCTGTATGCCGTTGTCATGTGAGAATACAACTATCTCCCTGACAAAGTGCTGCTTCTGGGGACTGTCCTGGATCCCGGATAACAGGGATCTGTCTACCTTTACATAGTTAGGCATATACCGGAGCAGATTGGATACATTGGAATAGCCCGTTCCGTAATCATCAACCGCCGTACCGATACCCAGCTTTGCGAAACGGTTCTTCATCCGTTCAAGTTCTTCGTCATCCATCTCGGCCTGTTCCGTAAGCTCGACAACCGCCTGCTTTCCGCGTTTGCTAAGCATGGCTTCTATCTTGTTATAATCATGCTCATCCAGCTTGGTGCCGGGAATACTGTTGATAAATATATGTCTGCCGTCAAACGCGGCCTCGTTAGCCTCCATCTGTCCAAGAACATTAAGGAAAGTAGCCTTTTCAACATCCGAAAGGCGCTTAAGCTGTGTAGCATATTTTATTATCTG
>CAMVRS010000087.1 GCA_947169935.1 uncultured Lachnospiraceae bacterium | reverse complement strand
GTTTTATAAAGGAGAGCGGCGTTGAGCTGCCGGTTGCGATCACGCTTTTCCAGGGGCTGCCCAAGGCGGATAAGATGGAGCTGATCATCCAGAAAGCCGTGGAACTGGGGGCCTGCGAGGTGATACCCGTTGCCTGCAAACGCTCCGTTGTACAGCTGGATGATAAGAAATACGCAAAGAAGCGTGAACGCTGGCAGGAGATAGCCCAGGCCGCAGCCAAGCAGAGCAAACGTGCCGTGATCCCCAATGTGGGAGAGCAGATGAGCATGAAGCAGGCCGTGGCTTACGCAAAGGATATGGAATGCAGATGCATCCCCTATGAACTGGCAGAGGGCATGGAGTCTACAAAGGCTTTCATGGAAAAGCTTAAAGCTGCGCCCGCCGGCGCCAGGGCTGCTGTATTTATAGGCCCCGAAGGCGGCTTTGCGGAAGAAGAGATAGAACTGGCAAAGGCTGCAGGCATAGAGCCCATATCCCTGGGCCGCAGGATACTGCGTACCGAGACCGCGGGGCTTGCGCTATTATCTGTTATTATGATGTCGATAGAGATGAAGAATCTTATCTAACAGGAGATAAACATGCAAATTTACATGGACAATTCCGCCACCACACGCTGCTTCCCCGAAGTGGCAGAGAAGATGGCTGATATAATGTGCAACGATTTCGGTAATCCCTCAAGCGCCCATCACTGCGGCGTGGCAGCGGAGGCACATATCAAAAAGGCGAAGGAAATTTTATCCGCTATCCTTCGCTGTAAAAATGATGAGCTGTATTTTACCTCCGGAGGAACGGAGAGCGATAACCTGGCCATAATCGGAACTGCCAGGGCGAATAAGCGCGCCGGAAGGCATATCATCACCACGGTGATAGAACATCCCGCCGTGCTGCGTACCATGGAGCAGCTTCAGGAGGAAGGTTTTGATATAACCTATCTTCCGGTGGATAAGGACGGCCGCGTAAGCGTGGAGTCGGTAGAAAACGCCATTACGGAAGAGACGATCCTTGTCTCCATGATGCATACGAATAACGAGATCGGATCCCTCCAGCCGGTAAATGAGACAGGTGCTTTGCTAAAGCATAAGTTTCCTAAGGTGCTCTTCCATGTGGATGCGGTACAGGGTTTCGGCAAAGCCAGGATCTATCCGAAGGAAGCCGGCATCGATCTTCTGAGCGTCAGCGCCCATAAGATCCACGGGCCCAAAGGCATGGGGCTTCTGTACATAGCAAACGGCACAAAGATAAATCCCATTATCTATGGCGGAGGGCAGCAGAACGGCCTCAGATCCGGAACCGAGAATGTCCCCGGCATAGCCGGTCTGGCAATGGCGGCACAAATGCTTTATTCAGAGCTTGAAACCGAGCTTGATAGGCTCTATACTATAAAGGAGAGATTCATAAGCGGGCTTAAGGAACTGCCCGATGTGAAGATAAACGGCGTACCCGGAGAGGACGCCGCGGCAATAAGGAAAAGCGCGCCTCATATAGTAAGCGCATCCTTTGGCGGAGTACGTGCGGAAGTGCTGCTGCATGCGCTGGAGGAGAGAGACATATTTGTTTCTGCCGGAAGCGCCTGCGCAACCCATAAACCGGAGCCTTCCCGGACCCTTCAGGCCATAGGCCTTAAGAAGGAATTGCTGGAGGGGACGCTGCGTTTTTCGTTTTCGACATTTACAAAGGAGACAGAGCCGGAGGAGGTTCTCAAAGCCCTTGCGGAGATCCTGCCCGAGCTCAGAAGATTTACGAGAAGATAAATGCTTCCTTTCAGGACGAACATCACCATCTTCATAGTGGAATTTTTATGTTCCGTGCTGCTGCAGACTTTCTACACCGTTTCCGAATTCGGTCTGGAAAGGGCGTTCCTTGTGGGCCTTGGCCTGATTCCCGTATTTCTGGTATTCATACTTTCCTACAGGATCAGTAACGAAGGCGTAGTGGTGCGCTGCCTGGCAGTTGCGGGCATCGCTTCGCAGTATTATATGTCCTCTGTTTCACGCACACAGGGCATGCTGGTGTTCATGTTCCTTGCTACCGCTACGACCATAGCACTTTTCTTAAAGCAGGCTTTCCTTACAGAGTATTTTGCGGTCACGCTGCTGGTACTGATACTGATCGGCGTATTCAGACCCACCGAGATAACCTCATTCTTTGAGATGAGCCAGTATGTGACCTATATCACGATGTATGCTTTCGCCGGCGTGGCGCTGGTATTCATCAGCTACAGTGTGGCCAGGTATAAGCGTGAGATGGACGAGCAGTACGAAGTGGCGCGGGAAGCTCTGGAAGCAAAGAGTAATTTCCTTGCGAATATGAGCCACGAGATCCGTACCCCCATGAATGCTATCTACGGTATGGCGGAGATACTTGAAGGCCGCGGGATGTCGGGACCCGATAAGGAATATGTGGCGGTCATCAAAAGATCTTCGGAAAACCTTCTTTCAATAATCAACGAGATCCTGGATTTTTCAAAAGTCGATTCCGGTAAGATGGAAATAGCCGACGAGCCCTACAGTTTCAACGAGATGCTGCAGGATGTAGTTTCCATTATACAGTTCCGTATGAAGGATAAGAATCTGAGACTGCTCTTAAACATCGATCCCAACACGCCTTCAAGGCTGAGGGGTGATGAGACCAGGGTGCGCCAGATCTTGATCAATCTGTTGAATAACGCGGTGAAGTTCACCCATCAGGGCAGCGTTACACTGGATATCGTATGGCGTGATGAGAGCGACATCTATAACATGAACGTGGGACGCATGACCATCTACGTGCGTGATACCGGTATCGGTATCTCACAGGAGAATATCAAGAAGCTGTTTACCGCCTTCGGCCAGATAGACACAAAGAAGAACAGGAACGTGGAAGGTACCGGTCTGGGTCTTGCCATTTCCAAGAGCCTGGCTGATGCCATGGGCGGAAGCATAAGCGTTGACTCTGTTGTAGGCAGGGGCTCCGTGTTTACCGTGGTACTGCCCCAGAGAGTTGAGGATGCTACTCCCAGCCGTTTCCATCTGACCCATAACGTGGCTGCCGGGGGCGCCGACGATAAGAAGGGAAGGTTCACGCCGGACTTTATCGCACCCAAGGCCAAAGTGCTTATCGTTGATGATAATAAGGTAAACCTCCAGGTGGCACAGGAACTGATGAAGGTATTCGGCATAAATGCCGCCACTGCAGAGAACGGCCAGGACGCTATCGACAGGGTTTCCAAGAATCTGATAAGTTATGACGTGATCTTTATGGATCACATGATGCCTTATCTGGACGGCGTGGAGGCAACTAAGCAGATCAGATCATTAAAGAGCGATTATGCTCATAACGTGCCTATCGTGGCCCTTACCGCAAACGCCATCAAGGGCGTGGAACAGCAGTTTATGGCAGTGGGCATGAATGATTATCTGCCCAAACCCATACGTGTTGAGCAGCTTGCATCCATACTCAAGAAATGGATCCCGCCCCAGAAGATATTCCCTGCAGGCACCCCTATCGAAGAAGTGGAGCGCAGGGAGGCAAGCGTGCGCTGGGATGATCTGAGCAAGGAGCAGAAGTTAAAACGCCTTGACGGTATCGATACGGTGACCGGCGTCAATAACTGTGCGGGTAATGTAGATGCATACTTTGAGCTTTTGAGGACTTATGCGTCGTCCAATCTTATAAATCTGCTGCAGGATTTTTACCAGAAAGAGGATATCACGAATTATACCGTGATAGCACATTCCATAAAGGGAGCCAGCCAGTCGGTAGGCGCGCTGGATGTGGCGGAGAAGGCGTATGCTCTGGAGCGCGCCGGTAAACGTAATGATATCACCTTCATCTGGGATAATCATGACGATCTGGTGGATGAATACAGTGAGATATTGGAAATGCTCAAAAAATATCTGTTAAGGACAGGAACTCGTATTTGATAAATCAGCCCTAATCTGATATAATGATCGAATGGGGTACTAATATATGGGGGTGCAAGGATGTTTAGGGTAGCAATCTGTGACGACGAAGCAACGGCTCTGCAGCTTAATACTCTGCTGACGGAGAATATCCTCAAGGAAGAGGGGATACCGTACGAGCTGGTAACGTTCAATGACATTCAGGAGATGACCGATGCGCTGGTAAGGCCGGGACAGCCTTACGATCTGCTGATCACCGATATACTGGCAACGGGCATCACCGGTATCGAAGCAGCTGAGCGGCTGCGCAGCATAGGGGATAAGCTGGATATAATCTTTATATCCTCTACTGCGGAATATGCTCTTGAGGGATATAAGGTACAGGCTCTGCGTTATCTGAAGAAGCCTGTAGATATCGAGCAGTTAAAGGAAGCGATACTTATCAGTTACAGGAAGACCTCCCAGAAGGACGGCCTTTCCCTTACCTGCGACGGCAAGCTCTACAGCATACGTTATGATGAGATAATCTATGCGGAGAGCCAGGCCAGGGATGTGGAGCTTACCTTAAAGGACAGACGGCTCGTGACCCATATGAAAATTTCGGACTTTGAGAAACTCCTGCCGGACCAGTTCTTCCGCTGCCACAGATCTTATATAGTTAATCTGCTGGAAGTGGAGAATATCGAGCGCTATCAGGCTACGATGAAGAATCAGGATTACATTCCCATCAGCCAGCAGCTCTATACCGAGATGAAAAACAGGATGTTCCAGAGCCAGACCAAGAGGTAAGTAATGTTTCAGGCTTTTTTGATCAAGTACGCGGAGATCGCGATAAAGGGGAAAAACCGCCCTATCTTCGAAGACGCCCTTGTTAAACAGATACGCCGGGCACTAAAGAAGGTGGACGGTTCTTTTCATGTATATAAGACACAGGGACGTATCAATATCGAATGCCAGCCGGGCTACGATTATAACGGCGCAGTTGAGGCGCTGACAAAGGTCTTCGGCATAACGGCAGTATGTCCCGTAGTTGTACTGGAGGATGAGGGTTTTGAGGACCTTAAGGAAAAAGTGACAGCCTATATGGGCGAGACTTATCCGGACAGGAATATCACCTTTAAGGTGCATGCCCGCAGGGCCAGGAAGAATTATCCCATAGAATCCATGGAGATAAACAGGCTGATGGGTGAAGCCCTGCTGCAGGCTTATCCGGAAATGCATGTGGATGTAAAGACGCCTCAGGTGATGCTCGAGATCGAGATCCGTGAGAAGATCTATGTTTATTCGGAAAGCATACCCGGCGCAGGCGGAATGCCTTCGGGGACCGGCGGAAAGGCAATGCTGCTCTTATCCGGCGGTATCGACAGCCCTGTGGCCGGCTATATGATAGCAAAGAGAGGCGTGAGCCTGAATGCGGTATATTTCCACGCGCCCCCCTATACCAGTGAGAGGGCAAAGCAGAAGGTTGTGGATCTGGCCCGCATAGTAGGCGATTACGCAGGTGAGATATACCTTCATGTGATCAACTTTACCGAGATACAGAAGTATATCTATGAATGCTGTCCCCATGAGGAGCTGACCATCATCATGCGCCGTTATATGATGCGCATAGCGGAGAAGATAGCATTGGAGCAGAACTGTCTGGCGCTGGTGACCGGCGAATCCATAGGCCAGGTCGCATCCCAGACCATGCAGAGTCTGCTGTGCACGAATGAAGTATGTGAGGAACTGCCTGTATTCAGACCGCTTATCGGCTTTGACAAGCAGGAGATAGTGGAGATATCAAAGCATATAGACGCCTATGATACTTCCATTCTGCCTTTTGAAGACTGCTGTACCATCTGGGTCGCAAAACACCCGGTGACAAAGCCTTCGGCAAAGGTCATCAGAAAACACGAGGAGAGATTAAAGGAAAAGATAGACGAAATGACAGAGCGTGCCCTTACCGAAAGGGAAGTGATAAAGATCTGATAAGGACTAAAAAAGGCGCCCGTAAATGGGCGCCTGTGTTTTGAAAAGATCGTTATCAGCCGGCGAGATAAGGCTGCAGAGCTTTCATTATCTCTGCTGCTTCTGTTTCATCGGTAACATGGATGTCAAGCTCGATAGGCTTGGAAATATCAAGGCTGAATATGCCCATGATCGATTTGGCGTCGATCACGTAGCGGCCCGAGATAAGGTCAAAATCGCAGTCAAAGCGGGCGATCTCATTAACAAAAGCCTTTACTTTATCGATGGAATCGATCAGAATCTGTGTGTTCTTCATTTCGATCAAATGCTCCTTTCGTTATTTAGTAAGTCTGATATTATATTAGAGCATATGGAGAAATAAGTCAACAATGAAAAAGCGCGCCTCATTCCATAATCTGGGCTGTAAAGTGAATGCTTACGAGACTGATGTAATGACCGGGCTCTTTGAGGAGGCCGGTTATGAGATCGTGCCTTTTGACGAGCCGGCGGATGTGGTGATAGTGAATACCTGCACAGTGACGAATATCGCCGACCGCAAGTCCCGCCAGATGATCCATCGGGCAAAGAAGCTGAATCCCGCGGCAGTGGTGGTGGCGGCAGGCTGCTATGTTACAGCCGACGCAGAGAGGGCGTTGAAAGATGAAGGCATCGACATCTGCATCGGCAACCCCTCCAAACCCCGGATTGTCGAGATAGTAGAGAATTATAAGAATAAGCCGGAGGCAGCCCAGCCTTTAGGGTACACTCCTGAGGCGGAGGATAAAGATGGAGCCCTGCAGGGGCTGACAGACTCTTCAGATAATGAAGGTGCTGAACGGATGGTCAAAAAAGTGAACGAACCTCCTTACTTGCCACAGGGTTATCCGCTGCGCGTTTTAGCGCCAAGCGGAAACCCTGTGGAAGTTGGAGGTTCTGTCGAAAAACTTAAGCCATCCGGAAGCACCGGAGATTATATAGATGGGGCAGCCCCTGAAAGGGCGGAAAGATCATTCAGACTCACCCGCCTCACGGAGAGGACCCGTGCATATATAAAGATCCAGGACGGCTGCAATCAGTTTTGCAGCTACTGCATCATCCCCTTCGCCAGGGGCAGGACCGTAAGCCGCAGCAGGGAGGATATCCTTGAAGAGATCCGTGGGCTTACGGCGCTGGGTGTAAAGGAATTTGTGGTCACAGGTATCCATGTCAGCTCCTATGGCTATGACATAAAGTACCCCGATGCAAAACCAAAAGCCGACTGCTTTGCGCCGGATATACTTCTTGATCTGCTGCAGAGCATAGACGGACTGGAGGGCGTAGAGCGCATCCGCTTAAGTTCGCTGGAGCCGCGTATCATCACGGAAGAATTTGCGGCCGGCTTAAAGAGCATAAAGGGACTCTGCCCGCATTTCCATCTGTCGCTGCAGAGCGGCTGTGACAGCGTTTTAAAGCGCATGAACCGCCACTATAATACAGAGGATTATGATAACTGCGTTCGTATCCTGCGGGATACCTTTGATGATCCGGCCATCACAACGGATGTGATCGTGGGCTTCCCCGGAGAGACTGAGGAAGAGTTTGCGCAGAGCCTGGCATATGCGGAAAAGACAGGTTTTTACCAGATGCATATCTTTAAGTATTCGAAGCGAAAGGGTACCGTGGCGGCAGGCATGCCGGGACAGCTTACCGAGGCGCAGAAGGCGGAACGCTCCGACCGTATGGAAGAGGCAGAAAAAAAGATGACGTCGGAATATATCGGCCGCCATATCGGCAGGGAAGCCGAGGTTCTCTTTGAGGAAGAAGAGGTCATCGGCGGACAGAATATGTTAACCGGTTATACGAGGGAATATATCAGGGTGGCAGTGCAGACCTCCGCCAAAAGCGGGGATATCCGCCGTATCCTTCTTAAAGAGGGGCCGGAGGACGGGATACTTTCGGGTGTTGAATTGTAGCCTGATTTGGGGTATAATGTGCCCATAATCTTAGTAAAAAGGAGTGTTTATGAGCGAAAACGTCAGTAACACACAATTTTTTAAGGTGGAAGTGGAGCAGGTGGACAGCGTAAAGACTATTCTTGAAGAAGTCTATAATGCACTTTCCGAAAAAGGTTATAATCCCGTTAACCAGATAGTAGGTTACATAATGAGCGGGGATCCCACTTACATCACCAGTTACAAGAACGCCCGCAGCATAATCATGAAAGCTGAAAGGGATGAGCTGGTAGAGGAGCTTCTGACGGAGTATATCCGCAGCAATAACTGGCCCGGTGCAGAAGGATGACAAAACGCATAATGGGACTGGACTACGGCGATAAGACCGTGGGCGTGGCCATAAGCGATCCGCTTGGCATCACCGCCCAGGGTAAGGAGATCATTCGCCGTGAAAGACCTGATAAGCTGCGCCGCACCTGCGCCCGTATCGAGGAACTGATACAGGAGTACGAGGTGGAAAAGATCGTACTGGGACTGCCGAAGAATATGGACGGCAGTGAGGGTATACGTGTCGAAAAAACAAAGGCTTTTCAGGAGATGATAGAGCGCCGTACGGGGCTGGAAGTTGTTTTGTGGGATGAGCGTCTTACCACTGTTGCCGCGGACCGGTATATGGATGAGGCCGGTATTAAGGGCGATAAGCGTAAGGCGATAGTTGATGAGATAGCTGCGGTATTCATACTGCAGGGATATCTCGATTCGATAGGCAGTGCCGCCGGAGCGGAATAAGGCGGCTGCACGGAGGCAGTTTTGGATAAGATAACAATAGAAATAGAAGAGGGAAAGACAGCGGATTTCTACGTTCTTGAGGAGACCACGGTGGGCGGCGTCGATTACTTTCTTGTGACGGAGGAAGAAGAGGGTGACGGTGAAGCCATGATATTAAAGGATCTTTCGAAGAAGGACGATTCGGACGCTGTCTTTGAATTTGTAGAAGACGATACAGAGCTTAAGGCCATCGGCGCGATATTTGCGGATCTGATGGAGAATACGGATCTGGTATAAAGAATAAGGGGTTACGGATTTGAAAAAAACAGGAGGAGCAGATGCTCTGCCGCTTAAGATAATACCATTAGGCGGTCTCGAACAGATAGGTATGAACATCACCGCCTTTGAATACGGCGACAGTATCATGGTGGTGGACTGCGGACTTGGTTTTCCCGAGGATGACATGTACGGCGTGGATCTGGTGATCCCGGACGTAACTTACCTCGAGGAAAACATCGACAGGGTAAAGGGTTTTATCATTACCCACGGACATGAAGACCATATAGGTGCCCTGCCTTATATTCTTAAGAAGATAAATGTGCCGGTATACGGAACCAGGCTTACGCTGGGCATTATAGAGCGCAAGCTGGAGGAGCACGGTATGCTGGAGACAACCACCAGGAAGGTGGTAAGTTTCGGGCAGACCATCACTCTCGGGGAATTCCATGTGGAGTTCATCCGTACCAATCACAGCATATCGGATGCTGCGGCACTTGCCATATATACGCCCCAGGGCATACTGGTGCATACAGGGGATTTCAAGGTGGATTATACGCCGATATACGGCGACGCCATCGATCTGCAGCGCTTCGGCGAGCTGGGTAAAAAGGGCGTGCTGGTGCTTATGTGTGATTCTACCAATGCGGAACGCCCCGGTTTTACGCCATCCGAGAGCACAGTGGGCCAGACCTTTAACAACATCTTCGAAGCCAACAGGAACAAGCGTATAATAGTCGCCACCTTTGCTTCGAACGTTGACAGGGTACAGCAGATAATAAATACCGCCTACCGTTACGGCCGCAAGGTAGTGATCGAAGGCCGCAGCATGGTGAATATAATCAATACGGCCATCGAACTGGAATATATAAGCATTCCGGAGAACACGCTGATTGATCTGGAGGAGCTTAAGAATTATAACGATGAGCAGACGGTGATCATCACCACCGGAAGCCAGGGAGAACGTCTGGCTGCTCTTTCCAGGATGGCAAACGGCACGCACAAGAAGATAGTACTGGGGCCCAGGGATGCAGTGGTATTTTCTTCCCATCCCATACCGGGTAATGAAAAGGCCGTTACCAAGATAATCAACGAGATCTTCCATAAGGGAGCGGATGTGGTGTTCCAGGATGCCCACGTTTCCGGACACGCCTGCCAGGAGGAGATCAAACTGATATACGCACTCACAAGACCGAAGTTCGCACTGCCGGTGCATGGTGAATACAAGCACTTAAAAGCCCAGGCAAAGATCGCGGCGCAGATGGGCGTGGAGAAGGATAATATCTTCATAATCCAGAGCGGTGATGTGATAAAGATACAGGACGGAAAGATGGAGCGCGACGGCCAGGTACAGTCCGGTATGGTATTTGTAGACGGTCTGGGCGTAGGCGACGTGGGCAATGTGGTGCTCCGTGACAGACAGCGTCTGGCTGCCGACGGCATCATGCTGATAACCTTTGCTATGGATGCGGAAAACCGCGTGGTATCGGAGCTGGAGATAGTGACCCGCGGCTTTGTATATGTGAAGGAAGCAGATGAACTGCTGGAAGATATACACATGATAGTCGACGACACCATCATGGAGCATTTTGAAAAAGAGAATCCCGGCGGACGCGCAAAGCTCAAGAATAACATTAAAGATGTAGTGGGCGAATTTGTCTGGAAGAAGACCATGCGCAGACCCATGGTGCTGCCGGTGATACTGGATGTGGAATAGGGGGAGCTATGACGGAGATAGATAACGAACTTTTCATTCTGATCGAAGCTGTTAAGGGCTCACATACCTTTAAGGAGTATGACCGCTGCCGCAAGGTGCTTAAGAGTGATCCGGAACTTAAAGCCAGAGTGGATAAGTACCGTGAGGAAAACTACCGTCTGCAGATAATGGAGGACGACGGAACCCTCCAGGATAAGATAGAAACATTTGCCCGCGATAATATGGAACTGTCCGAGCAGCCCCGGGTAAGGGCTTTTCTGGATGCGGAGCTGGCGCTCTGCCGTATGCTTCAGGAGATAACGGACAGGGTTGTAAGGGCGATAGATTTTGATTAAGAGGTTTTAAGGATGAGTCCGCGTAAAGTAGCATGGGCAATAATAAAAACGATATTTGCTGTAGTGATAGCGGCAGTCATAATGATGCTGATCTACCGTTTTTCGCTGGAAGCATATGATTTCGGTTACAGGATTTTTGCAGAAGAACCCGTAAGCCCGGAGCCGGGACTTACCTTATCCGTGGCAATAGTCGAAGGCAAGTCTACCATGGAGATAGGCAAGATCCTTGAAGAGAAGGGGCTTATACGCAACGCATATCTGTTCTATCTGCAGGAATTCTTCTCATCCTATCATAAAGAGCTGCAGCCCGGTATTTACGAGCTCAATACTGCCATGACGCCGGAGCAGATGATGGCTGTCATGGCCAGCAGTACGTCTTCGGCAGAGGATGAAGAGGAGGAGCCTGCGGCAGGCAGCGAGCCTTCTGCAGAAATAGAAGACGCTATGACCGAAGAAGGCAGTGGAGAGAGCGCAGATGCGGAGGATGCTTCGGAAGCGGCACCATGACACGTTTTGACAGGATAGGATCCTTTATAGAAGCGAATGAGCCTGAGTTACCCGACTGGCTGCGCAGCATAGAAGAGAAGGCCATAGCGGATGAAGTGCCTATCATAAGAAAAGAAACCGCAGGGCTTCTGAGATTTATCATACGCACAGCGGGGCCTGAGCGTATACTGGAAGTGGGGACCGCCACAGGTTTTTCGGCGCTTCTTATGTGGCATTTTTCCGGCGGGATGGTCCGCATCGATACCATCGAAAAATACGATAAACGCATAGAAGAGGCAAGAGTCAATCTTTCTGCCAACGCGGGAGATTCGATCAGGCTGTATGAAGGCGATGCGGCAGATATACTGCCCACGCTTTCCGAACAATACGATATGATCTTTATGGATGCCGCAAAAGGGCAGTATTTAAGTTTCCTGCCCGGCGTATTGCGGCTTTTAAAATGCGGCGGGATACTGCTGACGGATAATGTGCTGCAGGAAGGCGACGTGATGGAATCCCGCTACGCCGTATGCCGCAGGGACCGAACCATACACAGCCGCATGCGGGATTACATATACGAGCTGATGCACAGCGACGAACTGGAGAGTGTGATACTGAGCGGCGCCGATGGGATGATATTAAGTTATAAGATAAGGAAATAAAATGACCTCAAAATCACAACCCAATAAACGTCCCGAGCTTCTGCTCCCCGCCGGCAGCCTTGAAGTATTAAAGGTTGCAGTCGATTACGGGGCAGATGCAGTATACATAGGCGGAGACGCCTTCAGCCTGAGGGCGAAGGCAAAGAATTTCACCCGCGATGAAATGGCGGAAGGGATAGCCTACGCTCATTCCCACGGTGTGAAGGTACATGTGACCGCGAACATCCTGGCGCATGAAGCAGATCTTTCCGAGGCCCGTGAATATTTTAAGGAACTTGCAGAACTCGGCCCCGACGCACTGATCATATCGGATCCCGGCATGTTCATGCTGGCTAAAGAGTTTTGTCCGGATATCGAGATACATGTATCAACCCAGGCCAATAATACCAACAGCGGCAGCTTTAATTTCTGGTATAAGCAGGGTGCGAAGCGTGTGGTCTGTGCCAGAGAACTTAGCCTTAATGAGATAGCACGCATACGTAAGAATATCCCGGAAGATATGGAGCTTGAATGTTTTATACATGGGGCTATGTGCATATCCTATTCCGGAAGATGCCTTTTGTCTGCATACTTTACCGGACGTGATGCAAACCGCGGAGCCTGCACACACCCCTGCCGCTGGAAATACTATGTGACAGAGGAGACCAGGCCTGGGGAATATCTGCCGGTGGAAGAAAACGAGCGCGGTACCTTTATCTTTAATTCCAGGGATCTGTGCATGATAGAGCACATTCCGGAACTGATGGCTGCCGGGATAGACAGTTATAAGATAGAAGGCAGGATGAAGACGGCGCTGTACGTTGCCATGGTGGGCAGGACTTACCGCAAAGCCATCGACTGGTGCCTTGAGTCGGAAGAGACCTACAGGGAGCATATGTCATGGCTTCATAATGAGATACGCAAGTGCACCTACAGGCAGTATTCCACGGGCTTTTATTTTGGCAATCCCCATGACGGGGGACAGATATATGACGAGAGCACTTATGTTACGGGCTATAAATATCTGGGCTGCGCCGGCAGCAGGGATGAAAAGGGTGTGCATATCATCCAGAAGAATAAATTCTGCGTGGGTGATGAGATAGAGATAATGAAGCCTGACGGCCGTGATATCGCGGTTACGGTTAAAGGCATCAAAGATACAGAGGGCAATAAAATGGACAGCTGTCCTCATGCAGCACAGGATATATGGCTGGAATTAAGCGAGCAGCCCGATGAAGGCGATATATTAAGGGTGCGCACCGACGGATACGAAGGAGGATGAAATGAACGAGACAGTTAACGTTGAAGAGTTTTTCGGAAAGAACGTCTTTACCCTGGGCAAGATGAGGGAGAGTCTTCCGCGAAATGTGTTTAAGGAAGTACAGAAGGTCATCGATGAAGGCGGAGAGCTTTCCAAGGCTTCGGCAGATGTAGTGGCAAAGGCCATGAAGGACTGGGCAGTGGAGAACGGCGCTACCCATTTTACCCACTGGTTCCAGCCGCTGACCGGTATCACTGCAGAGAAGCATGATTCCTTCATAACACATCCCGATGAGGAGGGCAGGACCCTGCTTGAGTTTTCCGGCAAGGAGCTGATCAAGGGTGAGCCTGATGCATCTTCTTTTCCTTCAGGCGGTCTGCGCGCTACTTTTGAAGCAAGGGGATATACGGCGTGGGATATCACTTCCCCGGCATTCTTAAAGGAAGATGCTACCGGAAGGATATTATGCATACCTACAGCTTTCTGCTCATATACAGGTGAGGCGCTGGATAAGAAGACCCCGCTGCTCAGATCGGAAGAAGCTGTAAGCACACAGGCGTTAAGGATCCTGCGGCTTTTCGGAAACACCACGGCAAAGAAGGTGGTGCCTTCCGTAGGTATCGAGCAGGAATACTTTATTATAGACCGTGAGAAATACTTAAAGAGGGAGGATCTGATATTCTCCGGACGTACGCTCTTCGGCGCGCCCGCGCCCAAGGGACAGGAGATGGACGACCATTATTTCGGAGCCATCCGTGAGCGCATAGGCGCATACATGAAAGATCTGAATCTTGAATTATGGAAGCTGGGAGTGCCGGCCAAGACGCAGCATAACGAGGTGGCCCCCGCACAGCACGAGCTTGCGCCCATCTATGAGAGCGGCAATGTGGCAGTCGATCACAACCAGCTGGTGATGGAGACCATGAAGAAGGTGGCCGGACGCCACGGCCTTATGTGCCTTCTGCATGAGAAACCTTTCGCGGGAGTTAACGGCTCGGGTAAGCATGACAACTGGTCACTGGTATCTGATGACGGTGTGAACATGCTGGATCCGGGACTTACGCCCAATGATAATATACAGTTCCTGCTGGTACTGGCCTGCATAGTCAAGGCTGTTGATAAGCATGCGGCACTGCTCAGACAGTCGGCAGCAGACGTGGGTAACGATCACCGTCTGGGGGCAAATGAAGCACCTCCTGCGATCGTATCCATATTCCTGGGTGACCAGCTGGAGGATGTGGTAAAGCAGCTGGTGTCTACCGGTGAGGCAAAAAAGAGCAAAAAGACCGGCAAGCTTATGACCGGCGTTTCGACCCTGCCCGATCTGGAGAGGGATGCTACCGACCGGAACCGTACGTCGCCTTTTGCCTTTACGGGTAATAAATTCGAATTCCGTATGGTAGGCAGTGCTGATTCCGTGGCAGGTCCCAATACCGCTCTGAACGCCATTGTGGCAGAAGCGTTCTGCGAGGCTGCTGATGAGCTGGAGAAGGCAGAGGATTTTGATCTGGCGGTGCACGATATGATCAAGGATTATCTTACCGAGCATCAGCGTATCATATTTAACGGAGACGGTTATTCGGAAAGCTGGGTAAAGGAAGCAGAACGCCGCGGCCTTCCCAATATCGCATCCATGGTGGAAAGCGTGGACGCCCTGCTGGATGAGGAAGCCGTTGCAATGTTTGAGAAATTCAAGATATTTACCAGGGCCGAGCTGGAGTCGCGCTCGGAGGTGCTTTACGAGATATATACAAAATCCATAAATATCGAAGCACACACCATGATAGATATGACAGGAAAGCAGATCCTGCCTGCAGTAATGCGTTACGCCGGCAGGCTGGCTGCAGATGCAAAGGATGTGCGTGAGGCCGGCGGCGATGATTACGTGCTGAGTCTTGGTCTGCGTCAGTGCACCGCACAGATCAGGAAGCTGCAGGAGGCTTTTGATAAGCTGAAAGAGGATATAGCTGCGGCTGCGCAGTTTGCCGGTAAAAACAAGCTGGCAGATAAAAAGGAGCAGGCACAGTACTACCGTGATGTGATCTGCACAGATATGGCTGCGCTGCGTGCGCCGGCAGATGCGCTGGAGATGATGGTAGATAAGACCATGTGGCCTTTCCCTACCTACGGCGATCTGTTATTCGAAGTATAAACATATTTTAGATCAAAGGAACAGATAAGTATGGGTAAAGCCGCAAACCGCATCGGATCATATTTTATGATAGTGCTGGGAGCTTTGCTGGCCAGTTTTTCGGTAATCTGCATCCTGATACCGAACGACGCCATAGATTACGGCACAGCAGGTATCGCGATCATCATAAATAAACTGACCGGCTTTAATCTGTCTCTTTGTGTTATCCTGATCTTTCTGCCTTTCCTGATAGCGGGGACCTGGCTTCTGGGAAAGCGTTTCGGAGCCAAAGCCCTGACAGGAACAGTGGTCTATACGCTGGGGCTGGCTGTCTTTGAAAAAATACCCTTCGAGCTGAATACTGAACACTTTCTGGCGGTGGCCTTCGGCGGTGCTATCCTTGGGGCAGGGCTGGCAATGATACTGCGGTTTGGAGGATGTATAGATGGCTCGGAGATATTTGCCAATATACTTATAAGGCTTATAGAGGACAAAACAGGCAAGAACTTCAGTATGACTTATATACTGCTGGGATTTAACGCCGCCGTTTATCTTGCGGTTTTCCTTCTGATCAACCGGAATTCAGCTCTCTTAAGCCTGCTGGTATATGTTGTGGCCACCTCTGTGATCAATCACTTTACGGACAGATTTGAGGCCATAAAGCAGGTCACCATCATCACCAAAGATCCGGACCAGCTGATCAGGCAGATCAAAGAAGAGCTCAACAAGACCTGTACCATTATGAACTCCTACGGCGCGATAGCAGGAGAGAACAAGACCCTGATCTGCTATGTTTCCTATTTTGAACTCCAGAAGATGAAAGACATCATCTCCGCCAATAAAGGGACCTTCAGTACGGTATCGACGGTGGAAGAGATACTTAGATAAGTGTCATCCTGAGCTTCCGTCCATGTCATCCTGAGCTTCCGTCCGTGTCATCCTGAGCGAAGCGAAGGATCTTCATATTCGGTAAAAAAGTACTTGCATTCCTGGATTATATATGCTATACTTTCATTCGCTGGTGCACAAGAGCACAGCACATATACAAATAGCGCTAT
>CAMVRS010000086.1 GCA_947169935.1 uncultured Lachnospiraceae bacterium | reverse complement strand
CGTACCGCGCTTGTTTGTGTTTTTACGACCTGACGGATCCAGCCCCGACCACTTTACAAGGAGGAACCATCATGAAGCATCGTCAATCAACAGCACTCATGCTTGTCCTGGCGCTGCTGCTGATATATTCACCCATACTGATACTGGCGGTATACAGCTTTACGGACGCCACTTCCATAGGCTTTTCCGGCAGTTTTTCATTACAGAATTATATAACCCTGTTTACCACTCCGGTACTTTCGGAAATGATATGGGGAACCGTATTGCTGGCTTTTACAGTTGCGATCATATCTACATTGCTGGGAACCTGCGGGGCGATAGGAGCTTTCTATTCTAAGAAACGTTCCCAGGCGCTTATAAGTGTTGTAAATCAGGTGCCTGTTGTAAATGCGGATGTTGTGACGGGCTTTTCCGTATGTATTCTTCTTGTGGCAGTTTTTGGCATGAGCAAGGACACATACTTCCCGCTGGTAGCAGGACAGGTAACCCTCTGCGCACCCTTTGTATTTCTTTCGGTGCTGCCCAAGTTATCACAGATGGATCCCAGCATATACGAAGCGGCGCTGGATCTGGGAGCATCCCCTGCATATGCGCTGCGTAAGGTGGTCATACCCCAGATACTGCCGGGGATCTTATCAGGTTTTGCAATGGCCATAACCCTTTCGCTGGATGATTATTTTGTGGCTACCTATACCAAGCCGGCCACTTTTGATACCATCAGTACCTATGTGGTCAATGCCACAAGGGGATCACAGACCAGCATAAAGACAGCTCTCTGGGCGCTTTCAACGATCATCTTCCTGATAGTGCTGCTGATAGCCGTGCTGGGCAATGTTAAGAAAAAAGGCGCGGGAAAGGCAGGTGGGGAGCTGTGAAGAAAAGATTTATCATGCTTGGACTGCTCCTGACCGGAAGTGTTTTATTATCGGCCTGCGGCAAAGATGAAGAGGAAACCGATGCGCTCGTTCTTAAGGTCTGCAACTGGGAAGAATACATGGACTTGGGCGACTGGGATGATGAGGAGACCATAGATCTGGACAGCGGCGATATAATCGGCGTGAATCCCTTATATGAAGATTTTGAGGAATGGTATTACGAAACCTACGGCGTAAAGGTTAAGGTTGAATACAGCTGCTTCGGTACCAATGAGGAACTGTATAATATGCTCACCCTGGGTGATGAGTTCGATCTGGTCTGCCCTTCGGAATATATGATCATGAAGCTCATGACGGAAGACTGGCTGGTGCCGTATTCGGAAAGCTTTCATGATGAAGAAGCGGAGAATAATTACTATGTCCGTAATGTATCGCCTTTCATTAAAGAGAAGTTTGACGATCATGAGATAAACGGTGAAAGCTGGAGCAAATATGCCGCAGGTTATATGTGGGGCGTGACAGGCATACTCTATAATCCGGACGAAGTGGATGAGGAACAGGTTAACAGCTGGGACTGCCTGCGGGATCCAGCATTTTACCGCCAGATAACGATAAAGGATAATGTGCGTGACGCATATTTCCCCGCGGTGGCTGCCGTTAAGAAGGACAAACTTACGGATGATGCTTTTACCTCCGGAGAGGATTACGCGCAGCAGCTTGAAGCGGAGATGAATGATACTTCCGCGGAAACCGTACAGGCAGCGCTGGAGTTTCTGCAGGATACAAAGGATGTGGCGTATTCCTTTGAGACCGACAGCGGAAAGGCCGATATGGTAACCGGGAAAGTGGTGGCCAATCTGCAGTGGTCCGGAGACGCCGTATATGCAATGGATCAGGCGGAAGAAGATGATATGTATCTGGCATATTCCGTACCGGAAGAATGTACAAATCTCTGGTTCGACGGCTGGGTAATGCTTAAGCGCGGCATAAACGGAGATACAGCGAAGCAGGCGGCTGCAGAGGCTTTTGTAAACTTTGTATCCCGTCCGGATAATGCAGTCCGCAATATGTATTATATAGGTTATACTTCGACCATCGCAGGCGGTACGGATGGTGATGAGGTTTATGAATATGTAGAATGGACATACGGCGCAGAGGATGATGAGGAAGAGATAAGCGAATACGACTTAAGCTGGTTCTTTGATGATGAAGAGGCCGTAGTGGAAGCACCCTCAGAACAGCTGACACGCCAGCTCTTCGCCCAGTATCCTCCGGAAGAAGTTATGGACCGCAGTTCCATAATGCAGTATTTTGATGCCGACGCAAACGCGCGCATCAACCGTATGTGGATCAATGTCCGTTGTTATAATATAAATAAGATGCCTGTCTGGGGCTGGTGTATCATAGGCGTTCTGGTGATCCTGGCAGGCGCAGCATTCTTCTATTCGCGCAGAAAGAAGAATTACGATATTTAGCATGATCCGGGGCTGTGGAAACACAGCCCCTTGTTTTTCGCCCGTCTATTTGCTATAATAACCCGCGTTGCCGAAAAACGGCAGTTGGCATATTATGGCAGAGAAAAAAGAGACAAATGCATTTATACAGGGCCTGCGTGACGGACTGCCCATTGGTTTGGGCTATCTGGCGGTAGCTTTTACTCTTGGGATACAGTGCAGGGATGCAGGGATGACTGCGCTGGAGGCGACGGTGATGTCACTGGTGAACGTTACCAGTGCAGGTGAATTTGCGGGCCTGGCTATCATCAAGGCGGCGTCTTCATATCTGGAGATGGCCTTTTCACAGCTTATAATAAATCTCAGATATATGCTTATGAGCTTTGCACTTTCGCAGAAGGCTGACCCTTCGCTTGGCGTAGGGCACCGTCTGGGTATTGCTTTCGGCGTTACGGACGAGATCTTCGGCATATCCATAGGACGCAAGGGAAAGCTGGAGCCGGCTTATTCCTACGGAGCCATGGCTGTGGCGATACCCGGCTGGACCATAGGTACGGCGCTGGGAGTGATAATGGGCAATGTCCTGCCTGCAAGCATAGTGAGTGCGCTGAGCCTTGCGCTTTACGGCATGTTCATTGCCATAGTGGTACCTAAGGCTAAGGAAGATAAGCATGTGGCGATAATATGCGTCGCAGCGGTAATCATAAGCAGCATCTGCGCTTATGCTCCCGTGGTAAAGGATATTTCCGGCGGCAGCAGAATAATAATACTGACAATAATATTATCCCTTGCCGCAGCCCTCATCTGGCCGGTGAAGGAGGAAGAGAATTGAGCACCCACTGTCATCCTGAGCGCAGCGAAGGATCTTTTCAGGAGGATTATAAATGAGCGGAAATATCTGGATATACATAGCGGTAATGGCGGTAGTGACCTACCTTATACGTATGCTGCCCCTGACTCTTCTGCGTAAGGAAATAAAGAACAAGACCCTGCGCTCGTTTTTATATTACGTGCCTTATGTAACTCTTACGGTCATGACCTTCCCGGCAATACTCACGGCCACGGGAGATATACGTACGGCCTGTGCCGGCATAGTCTGTGCCCTGATCCTGGCCTGGAAGAAACAGAGTCTGCCTGTGGTGGCATTTGTATCCTGCGTGGTGGTTTTTATCGCGCAGTTCATCGTGGGCCTGATATAGTACGTGCTTGAAGTTTTGTGATGAAAGCTATATAATAAACGGATAACCGAAAGGAGATGATAGTTTTGCCTAAAAAGAAGAGAGTCAGCACCATCATCATAGCATTGATTCTTATCGGTGTCTGTATCGCCGGGATAGTAATGCTGCCTTCACCGGAAAAGCACGAGACCATCAAGGAGACCATGAGGGATGCGGTCCTTCATGATATCAACAAGATCAGTTTTCTGGGATTCGAAGTCGACCCTTCACTTGTTTCCGCATACATCGTAACAGGTATTTTACTGACCATTGCATTGCTGATCAGGCTTTTTGTAATACCGAATTTTAAAGAGGTACCCGGTAAACTGCAGCTTATTATCGAAGCCTGGGTCGGTTTCTTCCATGATCTGGGCAGAACCAATTCACCCCACAGATTTAAAGCTCTGGGCGGATACATTTTCGGCGCCGGCTCCTATATCTTTGTGGGAACTATGTTCGAGCTTTTGGGTCTTCAGGCAATAACCACCGAGGGCCATTCCATAACCCTGCCGGCACCCCTTGCCAATATCAACGGTGCCATCTGTATGGGTTTTCTTTCATTCTTCTTTATCATGAGCGGCGGTATCGCTGCAAACGGCGGTAAGGGTATCCTTAAGACACTTAAGGAATTCTCTCTGCCCATATCCATGACCTTCCGTTTATTTGGTGCACTTATGTCAGGTATGCTCACAACGGAACTGGTCTATTATTACATTACTCTGAGCTTTGGCCTGCCGGTGGTCGTGGGTGTTCTCTTTACGGTGCTTCACGCCCTGATACAGGCTTATGTGCTTACCATGCTTACCAGCTTCTATTACGGAGAGGTGAGTGAGGTTCATAACAACGCAAATAAAAACGAAAATAATAAAGCGGAGGAAGTAAAAAATGAAGAAGCTTAAATCCTTATCCATCGTTCTTGCTGCATTGATAGTACTGCTTACCGGCTTTACCTTTGCGGGAGCAATTAAAGCCAAGGCAGCAGAACCCGTTAAAGGAGTGGTGATGATGGCAGGTGAAGATGCAGCAGCATCCGCAGTGGCAGCAGCTGCAGGGGATTCGGCTACCGGCAGCAAGGCTATAGCAGCAGCCATAGCCATTGGTCTGGCAGCACTTTCCGGTGCAATGGCAATGGGTATTGCCATCGCCAAGTCAAACGAGGGCGTTGCGCGTCAGCCCGAAGCAGCCGGCAAGATCCAGACACAGCTGATGCTGGGCCTTGTGTTCATAGAAACCGTCGTTATATACGCGCTGATCGTAGCTATATTGATAGTATTCGTTCTGTAAAAAAGGGAGGGCACATGCTATGCCTTTGGGAATAGATTTTGTACAGATACTGCTGCATCTTTTTAATGCGGTTATACTCTTTGCAGGACTCTATATTCTGCTCTATGCCCCTGTGGTCAAGTTTATGGACAAGCGTGCCGATCAGATCAGGGATCTGACGGAGGGAGCAGTGAATGCGGAGATGGCGGCCAAGAAGAAAGTTGCCGAATATGACGAGAAGCTTAAAGAAGCAGCTGCCGAATTAGCCGAGAGCAAAAAAGAAGCTGCTGAGGAGATCGAGAAACTCAAAAAGGAGCAGATAGCCGCAGCAAAGGAAGAAGCCAGACAGATACTCTCCGATGCCCGTGCACAGGCTGAACGTGAGAAAAAAGCCATCATCGGCGGAGCAAAGCAGGATATATCCGAGATGATAGAGCAGGCAGCAAAGAAGCTGATGCAGGGCGAGGACGCTGCAGATCCTTACGAGGAGTTCATCAAAGAGGCGGAAAGGACGAAAGCAAATGGCTGAAAAGAAGGCCTCCCGCGCATATCTGTATGCGGCTAAGAAACCGGAGATCCAGCAGGAAGAGCGCCTGAAGGAATTTATAGGAAGGCGTTATGCAAAGGAATATGAGCTGGTCTGGGTAAAAGATGAAGACCTGGGCAACGGCTTTAAGCTGGTGGTTGGTGATGATGTATATGACCGCAGCAGACAGGGAAGATTTGCACAGTTAAAAGAAATTCTGGAAGGAGTGGTCAGACATGATGACGACTCCGCTGATGTTATAAGTCTTTTTAAGACTGCGATAGACAGCTGGAGTGTTGAGACGGTCTCCCGGGAAGAAGGAGAGGTGCTCACCATAGGCGATGGTATAGCGATCATTAAAGGCCTTGATAAGGCTGTTTATGGTGAGATAGTCGTATTTGAATCCGGCGTAAAAGGCATGGTTCAGGATATCCGAAGGGACAGCCTGGGCGTCATACTTTTCGGAGATGATACTTCCGTATGTGAGGGCAGCCGCGTACGCCGTACCGGTAAAACAGCCGGCATACCCGTAGGCGACGGATATCTGGGCAGGGTTGTAAACGCCCTGGGTGAGGCTATAGATGGCGGCGGTCCCATACAGTCTGTGGATTACAGGGCTGTGGAATCCCCGGCACCCGGAATAATCGAGCGCCAGGCCGTTAATACACCCATGTATACGGGTATACTTTCCATAGATTCCATGTTCCCCATAGGCAGGGGCCAGCGTGAGCTGATAATAGGCGACCGCCAGACCGGCAAAACCTCCATAGCCATCGACGCTATCCTTAATCAGGAAGATGTCATCTGTATCTATGTGGCCATAGGTCAGAAGGCCAGCAGTGTATCCCGCCTTGTGGAGATGCTTAAGAAAAAGGGAGCGATGAAGCATACTGTTGTAGTCAGCGCTTCAGCCAGTGAGACGGCTCCCATTCAGTATATAGCGCCTTATGCAGGCACTGCCCTGGCAGAGTATTTTATGTACAAGGGAAAAGATGTACTGATCGTATACGACGATCTTTCAAAGCATGCCGTGGCATACAGGGCTCTTTCGCTTCTGCTTGAACGTTCACCCGGCCGTGAGGCTTATCCCGGTGACGTATTCTATCTGCATTCAAGACTGCTGGAGCGCTCTGCGCGTCTTTCAGATGAACTCGGTGGAGGCAGCATTACGGCTCTGCCCATAGTAGAGACCCAGGAAGGCGATGTTTCCGCCTATATCCCTACAAATATCATATCCATCACGGATGGCCAGATATTCCTGGAGAGCAGCCTGTTCTTCTCGGGACAGAGACCCGCCGTTAACGTTGGTCTTTCCGTATCCCGTGTGGGTGGCGCAGCCCAGACCAAGGCAATGAAAGCGGCCGCCGGAAGCCTGCGTCTTGATCTGGCTCAGTACCGTGAGATGGAAGTCTTTACACAGTTTTCCAGTGATCTGGATGAATCAACCAAGAAACAGCTCAAATATGGCCAGGGACTGATGCAGATACTACGCCAGCCCACAGGTAAGCCTTATCAGCTTCACAGCATGGTCATCATACTGGTGACTGCTACGGCGCAGCTCCTTATGGAACTGGAACTTAAGCAGATAAGGCCTTTCATTGATGATCTGCTTTCACATTTCGAAAGCATGCATGCCGGTATCTGTAATGAGATAGATAAGAGCGGAAAGCTGAGCGATGAAGTAAGGGAAGAAATAAAGGCTGTAGCCAGGGAGTATCTGGAGTCATGGCAAACGCAAGAGAAATAAAAGGCCGCATCGACAGTGTGCGCAATACAAAGAAGATCACCAGCGCCATGTACCTGATCTCTTCCGCAAAGCTCAGAAAGGCTAAGGAAGGACTGGCAAAGACAAGGCCGTATTTTGATGCGACGGAGCATGAGATAAAGCGTATATTCCAGAGCACCAATGAGGTGGATTCACATTATTTCTTTCCGAAGGAAAAGACGAAGGAGGTACGCAAGCAGGCCTTTCTGGTCATTACCGCAGACCGCGGACTGGCGGGAGGCTATAACCATAATGTGATACGTGCTGCCGAGGAAGAAATGAAGAAGCACCGCAACGTCCGCCTTTATGTGGTGGGTGATTACGGGCGCAGGTATTTTAAAAAGCATAAGGGCCCCATAGAGGAGACCTTTTATTATTCGGCTCAGGATCCCACCTTTCACAGGGCAAGGGAAATATCGGCGCTGCTGCTGGATGAATATGACAGCGGAAGAGCCGATGCCATAACGGTCATCTACAGCGATATGGAGAGCGAACTCAGCTGTGTTGTACGCAAGGCAAGGCTGCTTCCTTTTTCGAGGAAGGATTTTCTGGAAGGTGAGGAAGAAAGTACGGATAAGGAATTCCGCTTTGAACCTTCACCCACTTCGGTGCTGGATTCATTGATACCGTCCTATGTGGCAGGCTTTATCTACGGAGCCCTTGTAGATTCGTTTTCCGCCGAGCAGAATTCACGTATGAACGCCATGAGCAATGCAAACCGCAATGCGGAGGAGCTGCTCACCAGGCTTAAGAAGGAGTATAACAGGGTAAGGCAGGCAGCCATAACCCAGCAGATAACGGAAGTATCCGCCGGTGCAAAGGCGCAGAGGATGCGCAGGCTTAAGAAAGCAAAGCAGCGTATGGAGGAAAAATAGTTGGCTAAGGGAAGGATAGTACAGGTTTCCGGACCTGTCATAGATGTTGAATTTGATAAGGGAACGATGCCCAGGCTCCGTGAGGCGCTGCTCACCGTATTAAACGGTAAGGAACTTACCATGGAGGTGGCACAGCTTCTGGAGGATCATACCGTAAGATGCATAATGCTTTCCGAGAGCGAAGGCTTATACCGCGGCATGGAAGTGGAATCTACGGGAAGCTGCATCAGGGTCCCTGTTGGAGACGTCACCATAGGCAGGATGTTCAACGTGCTGGGCAAGCCCATTGATGGAGGGGCTCCCATACCTGAGGAGGAACAGCGCTGGGAGATACACCGCCCGGCACCTTCTTTTGCAAGGCAGAATGTTTCGATAGAGGTACTGGAGACAGGCATAAAAGTCATAGACCTGCTGGCACCTTATGCAAGAGGCGGTAAGATAGCCCTCTTTGGCGGTGCGGGCGTAGGAAAGACCGTGCTTATTCAGGAGCTTATCCATAATGTTGCTATGGAGCACGGCGGCTATTCGATCTTTACGGGCGTGGGAGAGCGCAGCCGTGAGGGTAATGATCTGTGGAACGAGATGAAAGAGAGCGGCACCATAGACAAGACCGCCATGGTATTCGGGCAGATGAACGAAAGCCCCGGCGTGCGTATGAGAGTCGCGCTTACCGGTCTTACCATGGCAGAGTATTTCCGTGATATACAGCACAGAGACGTGCTTCTCTTTATAGACAATATATTCCGTTTTGTGCAGGCAGGTTCGGAGGTGTCAACGCTTCTGGGACGTATGCCTTCAGCCGTAGGTTACCAGCCTACCCTGGCACAGGAAATGGGACAGCTGCAGGAGCGTATCACCTCAACGGAGGAAGGAAGCGTTACCTCTGTACAGGCTGTGTATGTGCCTGCCGACGACCTGACCGACCCTGCGCCGGCCACAACCTTTACCCATCTGGATGCCACCACGGTGCTTTCAAGAAGCATAGCCGAGCAGGGTATCTATCCGGCTGTGGATCCCCTGGATTCCACCTCACGTATACTTGAGGAGGATATAGTAGGCAAGGAGCATTACGAGACTGCACGTGCTGTACAGGAATACCTGCAGAAGTATAACGAGCTACAGGACATCATAGCCATCCTGGGTATGGATGAGCTTTCCGATGAAGATAAGCTGGTGGTGAACCGTGCCAGAAAGATGATACGTTTCCTGTCGCAGCCCATGTTCGTTGCAGAGAAGTTCACCGGAACAAAGGGCGTTTATGTACCTCTGGAAGAGACCATCAAGGGCTTTAAAGAGATACTTTCCGGCAAGCATGACGACCTGCCGGAGGCAGCCTTCTATAACGTAGGAAACATAGAGAGCGCAGTCAGGAAAGCTGAGGATCTATGAACAGTTTTAATCTCAGGATATATGAATCAGACGGGGTCTTTTATGAGGGCGAGGTCATAAAGCTCACTATCCCGGCATATGACGGTGAGTACGGCATCTGGGCCGGCCACGAGAACGTGGTCATGGCTGTGGTGCCCGGGATACTGCGTTTTACCACCTTTGAAGAGAAGACCTATCTGGCTTCGGTATCCAACGGGATGTTCCGCGTTGAAGACGGGGATGTGCTGGTACTGGTGGAGACCGCGGAGAGGCCGGAAGAGATAGACGTGGAAAGGGCCAGAAGGAAAGAAAAAGAAGCCAGGGATGCGATGCAGGAAAAGAAGTCGCTCCGTGAATATCGGCTGGCGGAAATGCAGCTTAAGCGTGAGCTGGTGCGCCTTAAGCTGGCAGGTAAAGAGATGCTCGAAGACTGAGCATTTTATGGGGAGGAGATTATGAAAAAGGCAAGGATCTTCGCAGCGGCTTTTTTAAGCCTTGCGGTGATAAGCGGCTGTACTGATGACAATGGGAGCAGAGGCAATTACGAAGAGCCGGATGCAGCGCCTACCGAGGCAGAGCCGGATAACGGAGGAGACGCCCCTACGCCGGAAGTAACACCGGAAGAAACACCCACTCCGACGCCTGAGCCGGAGCCCGTTATCGTCGGGCTTTCTCTTTCAGAAAAAGAGATGGCAGAGCGTCTTGACGGAGTATGGTTTTTAAACGACGGGGAAAACATGATACAGGATCCCCAGGCCATCCCTGATACGCTTACCATAGATTCAGACAGCATGACAGCCACTTATCATATGGCTTATGCTGCAGAGGAAGCATATTTCGATATAAGCTTTGAGCATACTTTTGATGATGCGGTTAATTCGCAGAACGGCCTGGTGCTTACATGCACAGGCGTGACAGACGGGTTCCCCTATCAGGATACGGATCAGCTGTATGCGAATCTTTATGTGCAGGTCTGCGAAAATCATCTGATCGTACGTGAATATGGCAACGGACTTTCCATGTTCATGGAGGAGGTCGTAGGATATGACCGTCAGGGATGGGACGAATGGTGGCTGTTTGTCCGTGATGACAGCGCAAGGGATCCCATATATCCTTATGCGAAGATAGACTGGGATAAGGAACGTAAGACCAACAGTGAATTCTATGCGATCCGTTATTCGGACTGGGGAAATGCCTGGGATCTGCAGGAAGTGGAAGTAGAGTTTTACGATAACATTATGCTCTATGGCATGGAGTCGCAGGTAATGGCAGTGCGCTACGCGGACAACGGACATCCTTTCAGCGTTATAAATTATGATATACTGGGGGCCGAGATGAAGGCGCATTCCGGCTGCTATTCTCCAAGTCTTGTGGAAGTTATGACTGATGAAAACGGAGAGATCATATACTCGCAGGATATCCCGTATTATGGCCTGGGCTTCTATGAACTGCCCACAGTCCAGGGGACTTCCGATATATCAAGGGATGACAGCCGCTATGATGCAACGGATGCCGTATTCCTTGGCGAATGGATAGCTGATGACAGCAGCTCCATCAAGATCACCGAAGCGGATCCCCAGACAGGCGGATACTATGCGGAAATCTCCATTTACCGTCTGACACAGATGGAGGCTTATCTGAATATTGACGGAAACAGTCTTTCGATCAATCAGGGCTTTGCAGGTGATGACAGGATCGGCGGTACTATAGAGTCTACATCAAAGGGAATAAGATTTACTGTGACGGAATCGGAGTTTGATCCGCTTGAAGTGGGAACAGTATTTGAATTTACAAAAAAATAAATATCTTATGAGGAGGTTACAAAAATGGGACTTTTTGACCAGATGATGAGTTCAGTCAATAACATCGCTTCAGCAGTCGGCGGTGCAGGCGGAGCAGCAGGACTTGATGCTTCCTGGACTGCAAACAGGCGTGTGGAAATAAAGCCTGTGGAGAGCCTTGAGGAACTTAAGGCTGCAGTTAATGTATCGGATCCCGGCCAGGTAGCTGCATATTATGTCTATGCGGTGATGGCGCTTACTGCAGATAAGGATACCGGTATCGGCATGATGAAGTATCTCTTTGCCGATCTTGAGCCTTTCGGACGCGGCTTTACCGAGGGCGGCACCAACGGCGGCTGGGATAATTATATGAACGACCGTCTTAAGGATGATGATTACCGCTGGCTTCCCAGGGCTTATTTTGACGGCTCTGTAGCAGATAACGGTTTCCATCCCGCGCAGCCTCTGGCAGTTAATCTGAACTACAACCAGCCCAATACCGATGCGCTCAACCAGCAGAGCCTTCAGCAGCTGGGCAGACTCAATATCGTATACTGGGTAAAGAGCAATGCGGCAGGCAACCAGGTAAACATCGAACTGTCAAAGTTTGACGGCAGCGACCGCTGGTATGTGACCAAGGGCTCCGTGGCAAGTGCGCTTTTCTACGATCAGAGAGCAGGTCTTACGGCAGCAGCAAAAGCTAAGCTTTACACCTAATTATATGTGGACAAAAGCGGCGCTTTTATGATATAATCCATAAAGATTTTTGATCACGGGAGGGATATATGGCTGAAACAAATGATGAACTGAAGATATTAATGGATACTCTTTCAATAGGTGATGAGGGTGCCGGTGTGCTGCAGTCTACCAATACCGTGATGCGCCAGAAGGATGTTGACTTTCTGGTAAGCCTTTTGCAGGAGCTGCAGGAGTATCGTGAGATAGGAACTCCTGAGGAGTGCCGTGAATATAAGAAAAAGGCACTTGGCTGAAATTATGCGCAATTGATCTTTTTTAGGGGGCAGGCTTTATCCTGCCCCGTTTTTGTAGAGATTTCATGAACGAACGTCTAAAGAAAAATCTTGTTCTTCAGGGCAGCATACTTGCCGTAGCAGGCCTTATCAGTAAAGTGATAGGCTTTATTTACCGTATCCCCATGGCAAATATCATCGGAAATACCGGTAACGGTCTTTATTCCGTGGCGTTTGGTCTCTATAATATCGCCCTTACACTTTCTTCCTACAGTATGCCTTTAGCCATATCAAAGCTTATGAGCGCCCGCCTGGCAAAGGGAGATAAGAGGAACGCCCACAGGCTGTTTCATGATGCCCTGATCTTTGCCATATGCACGGGGCTTATCGCATCGATAGCGCTCTTTGCCGGAGCGGAAAAGCTGGCAGCGTTCTATAAGAGACCGGGGCTTGAAATACCGCTGCGTGTACTGGCACCGACCGTATTCGTGGTGGCAATCTTAGGCTGCTGCAGAGGTTTTTTCCAGGGACAGAGGAATATGGTGCCGACTGCCATATCCCAGGTTATCGAGCAGATAGTAAATGCCATCGTAAGTGTGGCTGCTGCATCTTATTTTGTCGGGATAGCAGCAGATGAGAATGCCGCAGCCTACGGTGCAATGGGCGGAACCTTCGGAACGCTGGCCGGTGCAGGCACTGCCCTCATCTTATTCTTTATACTGTTTATAGCAAGGCAGCTTCTGATAAAGAAAAAGGAAGGCGGGCCGGATCTTGGGGATATGCCTGCGGAGGATCATAAGCTGCTGGTGAAGGCGGTGTTTCTGACTGTGCTTCCCGTTATCATAAGTCAGAGTATCTACCAGCTTGGTTATACCCTGGATGATTTTATTTACGGAAATCTGATGGAGCTTAAGGGAGTGGATCAGATCACGGCAACCGATATCCAGGGAGTGTTCAATACCCAGTATAACCAGATGATAAATCTCCCCACGGCCATAGCTACAGCCATGGCCAGCGCCACGCTTCCCAGCATAGTGGCTTCCTTTACCAGGGGGGAGCATGATAAGGTAAAGATCAAAACCGACAGCGTGATAAAAGTGAACATGCTGATCGCTATTCCTTCTGCAGTAGGGCTTGCTGTCCTTGCAGAGCCGGTCATGGGAGTGCTTTTTCCCCGCCTGGGTGATAAGATGGATGTGGCAGTGATGCTGCTGCGCACCGGATCCACAGCGGTAATATTTTATGCGCTTTCTACTCTGAGCACTTCGATACTTCAGGGCTGCGATCACATGCGTCTTCCGGTGATACATTCGGGTATATCGCTGGCAATACATGTGGCGATAGTTGCAGGCTGTCTGTATTTCACGGATCTTGGCGTATACGCCCTGGTGATCGGAAATGTAAGCTTCCCGCTGCTGGTATGCATACTTAATTGCCGCAGCATATTAAAGATACTTGACCACCGCATTAAATGGATGGAAAGTTTTATTAAGCCGCTGGGCGCAGCTCTGGTGATGGGCGCCGTGACCTTTGGTGCATATATGCTGCTTAAAGGCACTGTGGGCATGCTGATAGCCATGGCAATATCCATGATCCTGGCTGTAGCCGTATATGTCGCCATGCTTCTGGCTTTCAAAGCCGTTACCGTGGCAGAGCTGAAGAGGATGATAAGACGAAGGTAATAAGATTCTTCGGGCTTTGCCCTCAGAATGACATAGGGCTGTCATCCTGAGCGAAGCGAAGGATCTTAATAAATAATATGGAGGTATTAAAGATGAAAGGTTATGTATTTTCTCCCCAGGGCGTATGCTCAAAAAAGATCTACTTTAAACTGGATGAGAACAAGAACGTCCACGAACTGGTATTTGAAGGTGGCTGTAACGGCAACCTTAAAGCCATCGGCAGGCTGGTGGAAGGCAAAAACGCTTCCGAGATAGCCGGCATCTTAAAAGGCAATCAGTGCGGCATGAGAGGCACTTCCTGTGCAGACCAGCTTTCAATAGCATTGGAGAAGGCGGTAGCAGATCAGGACAGTGCAGAATAAACTGTTGTTTCCGAAAGGAGATATCTTATGAAGGTCAGAAAACTTGGTATTTCTTTTAAGATCTTTGTGTCCGTTATGATCCTTATGGTCATATCGGATCTGATACTGGGCATGGTTATCTACCGTGAGGCAAAGAACGCCATGATCACGCAGATAAACGATAATGCCATGAATATAGTCCGCTGTGTTGCAGCTTCAGTAGACGGCGACGAGCTGGATATTATACGTGAAGGTGAGGATTATGAGGAGGCCTTCAACAGTGTCCTTGATGCCTTAAGCCTTTATCTGGAAAACAGCGGCGTGGAGTATGTTTATACCGTAAGGCGTGACGGAGATGTGACGGTATTTGTTGTGGATTCCGATCCCGAAGATCCCGGACTTCTGGGTGATGAATGTGAGGAGATAACTCCGGAGATAGAACGTGCTTTTAAAGGTGAAACTACTGTAGGTGCCGAGCCTTATACCGATGAGTGGGGAACACACATCAGCGCATACAGTCCCATAAAAGGAAGCAGCGGAATCACGGGGCTGGCTGTGGTGGATGTCAGCATGGACTGGGTCAATGAGCAGACCTCAGGTATATTAAAGAGCGTCATCATCATCTGTGCAATAGTGCTGGCAGTGGGCATACTGGTGCTGATAATCATCAGCCGCTTTCTTCACAATGGTTTCCACAAGCTCAATGAAAAGGTGGAGGAGCTCTCCCGCGGAGAAGGCGACCTGACTAAGAAGGTAGATATACATACCGGCGATGAGTTCGAACTGATAGGATCGAATGTAAATACAATGGTGGGTTATATCAGGGATATAATGCTGGATATAGCAAGAGATTCCGCGGAATTGAACGAGACTTCCCGCAGGATATCCGGGCATCTGGATATGGCGCAGGGCGATACAACGGAAGTGAGTACTGCGCTGAATAAGCTTTCACAGGCTATGCAGGAGACGGCAGTATCCCTGCAGGAGATAAACAGCCTGATGGCAGAGATCACGGATTCCTTTGAAAAGATCTCATCAAATATCGAAGAGGGATCGGAATTCGCGCATCAGATACATGGAGATGCAAAGGATACCGGTAAGCTGGCTGCCACCGAGCAGGCAGAGGCGGCAAAGCGTGTTAAGGAAATGGGTGAAGCCGTCACCGAAAAGATACACAGATCCGAAGCTGTAAGCCGCATAGATGTACTCACGGATAACATACTTAATATCACCGACCAGACAAGTCTTCTGGCTTTGAATGCCAGCATAGAAGCGGCAAGGGCAGGCGAAAGCGGCAGAGGCTTTGCAGTGGTGGCATCGGAGATAGGCAAACTGGCGTCGGATTCATCGGAGGCGGCAGGCGAGATACAGAAGGTTTCGTCCGAGGTCATAGCAGCGGTGGAGGAGCTTTCAAAGGAAGCACGGAATATGCTGGAGTATATCAATAAGAGCGTTCTGGAAAGTTACGAGAAACTCTCCGAGACCAGCGGCCGTTATCAGAACAGTGCGGAGCGCATGGACTCCATGATGAAGGATTTCAAGACTGCGACGGATAAGATCTGCGGTAATATCGAGCGCATCAGGGAACATACCGATGATGTGAGCCAGGCAGTGGGCACGGCAGCAAGGGAGATCACGGATGCTGCGGATAAAGCTGCGGAAGTAGCGGGCCGCATAGAGCAGATAGACGATGAGGCAGGTGCAGCCAGCGGCATATCTACAGCCCTTTCATCCGAGGTTGGCAAGTTCAAGCTGCAATAGTGGTTTACTGTAAATTCTTTATTGTAAATCCTTTTTAAATGGAGTAGAATGAAGGCGTCCCGGTTTTGGGGGATACACTATTTAAAGGAGGGGTTTTTACAATGAAGAAGTATGTAGCTGAGTTTTTTGGTACCTTCATCCTGGTGTTCATAGGCTGCGGTACCGCAATGCTGGTAGGCTGCGATTCTGCAAATGGCTGTGGCTATCTGCTTACCGCGCTTGCCTTTGGTCTTGCCATAGTGGCTATGGCTTACGGTTTCGGTAATATTTCCGGCGGCCATGTAAATCCTGCGGTTTCACTGGCAGTGCTTATCAACGGTGGCATGAGCAGCAAGGATTTTGCAGGTTATGTGATCGCTCAGGTGCTGGGTGCAACTTTCGGTTCCGGTATTCTGGCAGTGATCTGCGGTTCCGGCGGATTCGCAGATGCAACGGGACATTTTGCTTGCAACGGTTTACCTGCTGATGCAGCAGCTCCCATGATGGTAGCGATCCTGGTAGAAGTCGTTACCACCTGCATATTTGTTACGACTATCCTTGGCGTTACATCAAAGAAGCAGAATCACGGATCCTTCGGCGGTCTTATCATAGGACTTACACTGGTAGCCCTGCATATCGTATCCATCGGTATCACAGGAACTTCCGTTAACCCTGCCAGATCTTTAGGTCCCGCTATCGTAGCAGCTATCTGCGGCGATACCAAGGGCATCATGGATGTTGTGGCATTTATCGTTGGACCCTTAATAGGAGCAGCTATAGGCGCAGCTCTTTATAAGTGGATTGAGAGCGGCGAAGAAGCTTCATCATCATCAAAGTCTAAAAAGAAGAAATAA
>CAMVRS010000085.1 GCA_947169935.1 uncultured Lachnospiraceae bacterium | reverse complement strand
ATGGAGTCACAAACATAATGCTTCCACCATAATTATCTTTTTCAGCCGTTTTGGGAGTTTTACCAGTAACAACTCTTCCCAAATCTCCTACTTTGACCCTTCTCCAAGCCATATCATTCCTCCCCTATCCAATATATTTTCTATGAGAGTTTTTTACATTACTCTGCTTGACCATCGCATATTGCAAGGTTGTATCTATTCGTTGATGCCCGAGTAACTGTTGTAGTTGTTCTATCGGCATTCCCTTATCTATAGCCATTGTTGCCAGTGTCCGACGGAATTTATGTGGATGCACCTTTGATATCTTTAATCTTTTTCCCATTTCACGAAAACGATGTTCGATACCGCCTATCTGTATCCGCTTATAAGGAGTCCTCAATGTTACAAATAACGCCGGGTTATCATCAGTACGACTATCAAGGTATTGCCTTAAATGCAGTTTTGTTCTTGCATCAAAGTAAACGATCCTCTCTTTATCGCCTTTACCGAATACCACACATTCCCGTTCAGCAAAATCTATATCATCTCTGTTCAGAAGAACCATCTCACCAATACGCATCCCCGTTGACGCCAATATATCAATCATCGCCAGGTCACGCTGCTCTTTACAACTATCACGCATCTTTTCTAATTCTTCATCTGAATATGTTTCCTTAATGTTACTCGCCGTTTTCACCTTATGTATTCGTCGTACCGGGCTCTTAATAATATAGTCCTCATCTTCCAGCCATGAAAAGAAACTGGATAAGATACGGCGTATATTGTCTATAGTAACCCGGCTCGAATTATTCCTGCTCTGGTAATCAGTAAGGTATGATCGCAAATCTTCCGTAACAATATGCCTGACATTTTTCCCAAGTGATGATACTAAAGCATCTATCGTTGTTTTATAATACTTAAGCGTCTTTTCTGAACATCCTTCTATTTTCTTTGCAGCTATGAACTTATCTATGAGATCATTGCTGTCATCTACTTCCCGCCTCTCCTCGGCACTGGTCACTTCGTAACGAAAGAGTATAAACTCCATCGCCTGCGTTAAGCGCTTTATCTGTGCATTGTCGAGATACGGCAGCATCTGCTGTATAACATCTGTTATAAGTTCTTCCTTCATGTCGTTTCTCCTTCTATTTAGAATTCCCAGAGAACGACATCAACGGCAGTTCCGTTGGCATAACTCCCGCCGTTGGTGAGAGTTGTTCACATATAAACGATAATTTAGCTGCTTAAAGGTCAAGGGCGGAGACATCCAACTCGCCAGACATAAGCATGGGCAATAAAGTGTCTCGCAGAGTTTCAAGCCTTAGATTTTCGGCCTCATTAGCTGTAATTGTGTCAAACATAGGATTGACAACCGCATCAAATGAACGAAGCTCTGCAGGATTGGGGATTCCTATTGGAAATCCTGCGATGTCTGATATAAACAAACACTGTTGGACCGCTCCGTGTGCTGCATTTATGAGTTCAGCTTTTTTCGCTACAAGTGACTCATATACATACGCAGAACTGACAAGTTCAGGATTGGGTTTTACAATAGCTACGCTTCGCTGGAATTCGTAGTTTTTTGGATCTGTATTAAGCAATAAAAGCTCGCCGACTGTCCCGACAGAAGATATGAGAATATCTCCTTTTGCCAGCTTTGTACGGCGCCGAAGTTTCTCGAAGGTCTCTGAATTTATTTTTCGTTCAGATGCACCAATGCTTAATAAACCGCCTTTTATGTTTTTGCAGCTAAGTAACAAGTATTGTCCCTCGGGATCATCTTTAACAGTATTATGTACTCCGTCTGTAACATTAAGGGCTATATCAGCTATAGTTGCACTGGTGACAGATGTATTATCACCGAATTTATGCATGAAAATGGCCTGCGCTTGCTGAAGTAAATTATCGTTTATCCTACCATTAATAGCAATTTTCGAATCAAGTCCATCTAATATCTTACATACTTCTTGCCTAATTCGTACATCCGGAAAAGGAATTGGCATTCTCCTAAGCTCCCCAAGTGAAAGATATGGCTGCGTACTGCCAGCTTTTACTGAATTCAAATATGCTTTCCCTTCAGGTGAAATAAGGTAATAGTATAACCATTCAGCTTTTTCTTTTGATCCTGTCTTAAAAAGTCCAACATTTTTGACAGCATAATCAATTTCAGCTCTTCTTTCTATATAACAAAACCCACAATAAACACCTATCATGCTAATAATAACATCCCATTGATCCACTTTACTTCTTATATTAATCTTATCAAAGTCCTCTTGGCTAATAAGGTATGCATTATCATAATCTATTTCTCTGCCCTTGATATGCTTAGATGTTATCAGGTATTTTCCCTCAGTAGCGCGCTTAGGACTATCATGAGTCCCATCTGTAACATGACTGCAGTACTCATCTGCTTTTATATATTCACTATTCATCGCCTTTTCCTACCTCAATGATAAAATATGGACTCATACTACTTTTTGAGACCTCTGTTAATGGTCTATTTGAAGATGCCACCTTACAATGACTCAATACATTACTAGGTGCTTGTTCAATTCTAATCACCTTAAACCATGTTTTAAATTTTTCGGAAATATCTCTGTAATACTTGGGTATATATTTTTTTTCTGGAGTTTCATGTTGAATCCAGTTTACATAAGCCCAGTATCTACCTTGTTTTCCACTATGAATCAACAGTATTCTTGGTTCTTCACTATCTATTATTTCTTTAATTACCTTATTAGATACGGCGGTCCCTAACTTTCCATACCAAACATATCCATACTTATCAATCAACTCACAATGTGCTGCAATTGTACCTATTTCTGGCGCAAAAGTATCTGCAAATCTTAAAGCAATTGTTTTCATAAATTATACCTCGTACCCTATCGCTCCCAGCTTTCTTCTAATCTCATCTTCCAGCTCATGAGATTTAGCAAACAGTTCCGACAGTTCCGATGTAAGCCGATTCATCTTATCCTCAAAAGGCTCGCCATCGTCTTCCTGTTCCTCTATTCCCACATACCGTCCGGGAGTAAGAATATAGTCCTGCTTTTCGATATCCTGAAGCGTAGCAACCGAGCAGAAGCCCTTTACATCCTCCAACTTACCCTTCTGAAATGCATCAAAAGTATCTGCAATCTTCTTAATATCTTCATCCGTAAAGTCCCTATGCTTGCGGTCTACCATATGACCAAGCTTACGGGCATCGATGAAGAGCGTTTTACCCTTCTGCTTCTTTCCTTTTGTGATAAACCAAAGAGTTACCGGAATCGTAACACTGTAAAAGAGCTGTGTAGGAAGTGCTACAATGCCTTCTATCAAATCATCCTCTAAGATCTTCTTACGGATTTCTCCCTCACCGCTGGTCTGGGTAGAGAGCGCTCCATTTGCCAGTACCAGACCTATTTTCCCGTTCGGTGCAAGATGGTGAATCATATGTTGGATCCACGCATAGTTTGCATTACCCGAAGGCGGAAGGCCATACTTCCAACGTACATCATCCGTAAGCTTTTCCTGATTCCAAGGATGATAGTTAAAAGGCGGATTCGCCAGGATAAAATCAGCCTTAAGCGTCTGATGTAGGTCATTTGTAAAAGTATCCGCTTGATGCGGTCCAAAGTCAGCATTAATCCCGCGGATAGCCATATTCATCTTAGCCATCTTCCAAGTATCAGGATTGGCCTCCTGTCCGTATACAGCGATATTTCCTCTTGCCCCTGAATGTGCTCTGATAAACTTTGCACTCTGAACAAACATGCCACCTGATCCGCAACAGGGATCATATACGCGACAGTTAGCGAATGGCTTTAAGATCTCTACCAAGGTTTTAACCACGCTGGAGGGCGTATAGAATTCTCCGCCACCAGCACCTTCCTTTTCCGCAAACTGAGCGATGCAATACTCATATGTTCTTCCGAGAAGATCCTGACTTTCCTCGGCATCACCCATATTCATATTGGTAAAAATATCCACCACATCTCCAAGAACTTGCTTATCCAAATCAGGGTTTGCATAATTTACAGGAAGTACACCTTTGAGACTTTTATTCTCCGCCTCAATAGCTCTCATGGCATTATCTATAACTTTACCTATTTCAGGAGTATGTGCAGCTGCCGAGATAGTCTTCCATCTCGATTCTTCCGGAACAAAGAAGACGTTATCCATTGCATAAGCATCACGATCATCTTCAAACCCGTCACCTTCTTCCACCAGCTCTTTGTATCGCCGTTCAAAAGCTGTAGATACATAACGGAGGAATATAAGCCCTATAATCACTTTTCTGTATTCAGCCGCTGGTATATGTCCCCAAAGGACGCATGCCGCATCCCAAATCTGCTTTTCAAAACCTATATTTGCCTGCGTTTTATCTGCCATATCTCATATTTCTCCTTAATTCTATTGATGATAATTGTACTTCAAGAATTCTTATTTCACTCTTAAGATTCATTATTTTATCTTCAGCATAGCCATTCTGCTTGCATATACTTGTTACAGATTCATCTAGCCTATCAGATCCCCTTTTACTATACTCTCTGGTAACATATACTTTTTATCACAAACATCATACCTTATTTTTAATTCTATTTATAATCTTATCTGCATCACTTGATATTGCACCGCTTTCATATGTTTTAATCAACTGGGAAGGAAAGTATTTTTCATAAATATCCATCTTTTTAGACCAATCCTCGCTATATCGCTCATCTCCAAGCATACCTATATGTTCCCAATAAAGCTCCCTACCGTCCTCAAGGAAAATGGTAAAGTCAGGATTTATTTTCTTTCCGGGTTCATATTCCAGAAGCCTCTCATATTCATACTTAATGCCAGACTTAGCAAGAAGATCACAGATGATAACTTCTGACTTACTTCTTACCTGATTTCCATCGAGCGTCTTATATATACGATTAAGATGATACTTCTCCATTCCCAGGTATCGTGCAATCTCCTGATGCAATTGCTGTGTATTAGGATTATCTTCGATAAGATAAACAAAATAATCTAAAAGACCATGCTTGTACTCTCTCTTCTCAGCTATATCATCAAGCATAATCTTCATTCTATCTTCCGAAATATCAGTATCAGCCACCTCAATAACCAGCCATCGCTCTAAAGCTTTTTTTAGTTTAGCCTCACCGGTAAGAACTGCATGATAAACTGCCTCCGACAATTTCTGAGATGTTATTCCATTATTTTTCATTGTCTTGACGTAGCCTTTTGCTTCAGTACTGTCGTAGTATTTTTGTAACTCAGTATCTTTTATATCATATAATTCTGACAAACCTGAGAAACCTTTACCTACTATACTTATTAATCCACATTTCATATAATATGGTAAGCATTCCTGTATATCTTCGTTATCAAAATACTGGAATACTCTACAGCCAGCACGTTTTCCTATATTCTTATAAACCTCACGAAGCTTATCCTCTGTCGGAAAGGATCTATCTATAAAATGAGTCCTTTTTACATCGATATTCTTATTGGAATATAGTAGATATGCATTCGCGCCACCTCCATCACGTGCCGCTCTTCCAACTTCCTGATAATACTGTTCGGTAGACTCAGGGATCATATAATGAATAACCACTCTTATATCCGGGATATCAATTCCCATCCCAAAAGCATTAGTAGCAAATACTATATTAACCTCATTATTCTTGTATTTTTCAACAACTTCCATGCGTTCTTTGGCAGTCATGTCTCCATGGAATAATGCAGCCTTATAACCTTTATCCAAAGCTTTCTGAGCCAATCCATCAACACCGCGTTCACCTTTCTTTCGGTACAAATATACGAGGATTTTCTCGTCTCGATGCATTTTGATAATTTCCCAGAACTTTTCTTCCTTCTCAGTCTCCTTAACAAACTTCATGGTATGAAGCTGTATTTCGTTTCTCATGAGAATAGTCTGTTTAATAATATTCCCTTTTTTAATTCTAAATGCATCACAAATATCCGTTAATTCCATAGGATTAAGAGTTGCAGTAAGCGCAAGAACTCGCGCCCATTTCCCTTCACCGTATAGATTGTCAAGGAAATCCGGTATACGCTTATAAAATGGTCTAAAGCTCATCCCCCATTGACTTACGCAGTGTACCTCGTCAATTACGATTAGTTTGATTTCATCCTTACGTTGCTTGAGACAATACTCAAAATATCCATCCGTAGCAATCTTCTCCGGACTGGCAAATATAAACCTTGGATTTGTTTTTTTGTTTGCAAAATCAGATAATATGCTAATTTGTTTTAAAGCATCTATACCTCCATGGATCTTTAGCGTCTCATAACCCTGATCTTCGATTTTCTGTACCTGTTCTTCAATAAGCGCCGTTAACGGAGATATAACAATACTGATGCCCTTTAATTCGGCAGCCGCCATCCAGTACACAGCCGATTTCCCACTTCCAGTCGGCATAATACAAAGTGTGCTATCCTTTTCAACGACATTCGTAATTACTTTCTTTTGCATATCAGAAAGTGCAAAGTCAAGATTGGGAAAAAACTCTTTAAAATCAATATCCAAATCAAGCATAACCCATACCTCCATCTCTGATCTGCGACTTCAGGAATGATATCTCACTATCATGTTCCATAGCGATATACTCCAAAAACGCATCAACTATTACGTAACGGTAGTCTGGATCTATATATGCATCATATTCAGTCGCCTTGTCACGTAGCATTTTATATATTTCAAAGGCATAAAAAGCAAATAACTGATACGGATAGAAATAATTTTGCTGCACTATATTTTTACTTAAATCTATCATCAAAAATTCAGAATCGGTCTTGCACCCGAATGTATCTTTATTTGTCAGATACCATAATGCCCAGATGGCGCTCCGGCTACGATTAGGAAATATTGCCGGGTGAACTTTATACAACATGTGAGTTTTTATTCCACCACCAATAACGCCATACGCGGTATAGTCATCAGTATCCAACAATTCCATAGATAAATCTTGATAAGTCTGAGCATCCTCATATGTCTTGGGATCATAATCTTTCTGATATTCATCCCCGAATACACACAGATTATAAACAACCTTAAGTAACCAGTCCGCATCTGCCTGCGAAAAGCTTGCCCGGTATTTATCAAGCTCTTTTGCCCTTCTATTAGCAAGTGTTTTTCTTATAATAGGGCATTCATTCCTTAATGTCTTTGACTTAAAAACATCTGCATCATCATCAAGATCCCTTAACCAATTCTGTCTAAAAATCACTTCGTAGTCCTTTCGATCTTTTTCAAAATCATCAATGGACTCTCGTATGATAGTTTTATAATTTGCAGTCAGATCATTGTTTTTCTTTTTTTGCCTAACTTCAACGCCAAGCTTCTTCTGAAGCTCTTGAATATCATTTGAAGAGATACCCTTACCAGCGGTAGTATCCAAGAAACGTAAGAAATATGCATCAAAGTTCTTTTTTATTACATCCAGAACCTTTTCTACATGCTCTTGTTCATAGCAGACATCTTCTACCCCACTGTTATCCATTCTCGTATACATAATTGGTACCTCCTATCTGAACAGCTTTACAAATCCTTCAATCTTCCCGACCAGAGTTTCCTCTCCTTTACAGGTCGCGCCTTCAAAAATCTCTTTATGCAGAGAACTATATATAAATGTAACTTTACGACTACAGTCTCCGATAATCTCACAGCTCATATCCGCTGACCTAGCGAATTCATATAGTTCCTTGAAAAAAGCAGTCATTACATCCTTATTAACAGGAGTTTCACTTACTCCAAGTTTTTTCTGGCTCTTGTATTCCTTATGATAAGTACATATTCCTTCCTCTGTCAGCTCAATCACCCACGTAATACCTGGCTGTTCTTTTTCAACATCGTAATGCTGTTCTGCAACTATAACGGTGGATATATTATTGATAGTCTTTTGCATATTGCCCTCCCCGGATTACACCGCTTCACGCTTTCGATGTGTTTTATATGTTTTCTGTTATAATATCATGCCAAATCCGCCCTATGAGTCCGATAAAGCAGACTCAGAGGTCTGAAAAATCACCTTTTTCAGCTTATGCTATATCGAAAGGTCTTATCTTATCTTCATTAACTATGGATATATCCGTACTGATACCGGTCTTAAGGCTCACTTCATCGATTATATCCGCCCCCTCAACCCGGACTACCGATAAGCTTACTGCCAGGAGAGGGAATTCTATAGTTTTTAGCCTGTTAAAGATCTCTTCATTATCCGTCACAAAGCTTATCTTGCTGCCGGTAGTAAAACTTGGCTGCTCCATCAGGATGTCCTGGATCTCTTCTTTTGTTATATCTGCTTTGGTAACAGGTACGAAGAACCATTTATTTACATCACTTCTTTCAATGACGATCTCAAATGGTTCCTTGTCCTTATATCCTTTAGACTCTATACGCCAGTCCATGTCACTGTTTGCCATGCCCAGGAAAACCGGATACAGAAGGTCTTTTCGGGCTGTTCCGACCGGTCTGTCATTTTTATACTTTTCTGCATCATACCCGGCAGCGGTAAGCAGTTCCTCATAGCTCACCTCTTTTGTCGCCAATGCCATCTTCTTTAACAGCTGGATAGTAGGTGTGGTATCCAGCCGACAGTTGGAGTATTTATTTATCGTAGTATACGAAAGAGCACAGTCTGCCGCATACTGGGCCTGACTGCGCTCTCCTCTCGCTTTTATGATCACTTCTTTAAACTTTTCCTTATCAAACGGATAATCCGGATATTCTTTTCTCAGCATAAATCGTCCTCTTTACATGGCAATATCTGTACTCCTGCACGGACACAATCATATCATATAACGCATTATTTTTCCAGTGTTTTCGGTTTTATAACGCATCCTTCACTTTGTATGTTCATGCGAAAATGCGTTTTATTACATCATAAAACGCATTTTGTTCTTGACAAACGTATTCATATGTGTTTTATTATCTCATATAACGTATTTAGCGTTATATGTCATGCGTTATAGTACGTTATATAAGATTTGCATTATTTTTGTTTCCACCGTTACGGATTAAGTGTTTTACGTCCCACATATCTGGTGAAAGGAGGAAAACAGTACACATGAGATACATCTCAGGCAAAGCCATGAAAGGCAGAAAAACATATTACTATGTAAAAGATTCCACGACCGGTGAGATCCAGAAACAGTGCACCAAGTATCTGAAGCACAAGGTAATGCAGAACCGTTCAGTAAATACCGTTAAGCGGATCGCCATGATCCTGCCATATTACATGAACTACCTGGATGAATGCAAGCTTACCCTGGCAGATGTGGCAGCCCTTAAATACGCTGGCCAGTCCGAACACTTCTACGGTTTTCTCATGTATGTAAAGAACGGCCGGCATACTGAGTCCTATAAAGAAGTCACAAACAATACCGCCAACTCATATCTGCAGGCAGTATTTGGACTGTATGGCTACTTTCACAGAAACGGTGAGCTTCCTTACCTCTCCGTACTGGATGACCGGAACTTCTCATATGTATCCGAAGTAGGCACTCAGATCACTACAACATGCCTTACATATGATGGATATCTTAAGAAGAATGAGCACATATCACGGATAGCTACAAAGGAAGATATAAAAAAGATCCTTTCTGCCTGCAGGAGCAACAGAGACCGTCTCCTTATCCTGCTCATGGAAGAGACGGGGCTGCGCATAGGCGAGGCACTGGGAATCAGGTATACGGAGGATATCGATTTTGAAAAGAAACGGGTATATGTGCGATACCGTGACGACAATGCCAACCAGGCATATGCCAAGTATGCAGAAGAACGTTACATGCGGATATCAGATTCCACTTTCGCACTTATGAACGTATATTTGGCTGAAAATGCCTCACTATTTGAAAAAAACGATTATCTCTTCATCGTTCTGCACGGAAAAACAAAAGGCTCTCCGTTAAGTGCCGACACATTTTACGCCACACTTTTAAGCATCGGAAAGGCCAGCGGAATACATATAACCAACCATATGCTAAGGCACTATTTCGCAGATGAGAGAAGAAAGGCTTCATGGCCCATAGTGGAGATATCCAAAGCCCTAGGCCACAAGAACATCGCTACCACCGAAAAATACCTGCACGTAACCCCCAGCGAGATAGAGGATGCACAGGAAGAATACTTAAAGAAGCATGCAACCAATGTTAATATATCGGATTTTCTCTGATGTGTGGCATACATCCCAATAAGAACCGGCAATATTTTTACATGATACTGCGAAAGGATAAGACATGAACATCCTAAAGAAAGAAAAAAAATCTGACAGACTATATGAAGAGGTATTCCTGGCTCCTTCGATAATCGGAAAACGCCGGGACTTTTTATACGAATACCTGTATTCGATAGGGCTTACTTCCTTATCAGAGGTCACAACTGACACGCTGGTAACTGTAAGCCGCTATCTTCGCCAGCATTTTGCTTTCAATCCTAAAATGTATACCGCATACAAAGGGATCATGGATACCGTCATGTTTTCATATTTAAAGCACATTGATCATCCTTTCATCAGACTTCACCCCTGGTGTGAAGAAGAACTCGGGCGAAAGTGTCTTGTATACCTCTATGCCTGTGGTATTTCGGACATCAAGTCCGTTACTGCAGAAATGAGACGATCCTATGATGAATATCTGGATATATGTGTTCCCAAAAAACGTAAATGGGCGCTTAGATTTCTCGACAACATGGTCAGGGCTGAGATAGTGAAGATCAGATTTGTACGGACGCCTGAATATAAGGACGAACTTATATATATCGGCTACTATCCCGACATCCGTGTTGCCAGGAAAACAACCTATATTTTAAACACGAAATACCTGTATTTTGATTTTTCCGTAAAGGCACCGGGCTTGATGAAGAGACAGATATTTCAGACTCTGATTGGCGATCTCACAGCTCCAATGAACCATTCTGACAGCTATTTCGCAGATCATTTTATCATCCCGCTTCATCATTTGTATGATTTTTGCATAAAGCATGGGATATCCGATCTTAAGCAGCTTACTGATAAAGAAGCAAACGATTTTAAAGAACATCTTAATAAGAACTGTGACGCGGTATACAAAGATACAATGCAGGTCCTTTTTCGGACACGCAGGTTTTTATTCCTTAATGATAAAAAGCCCGACTTTACCGCTACCTGCTGGTTCTTGGAACGGTTCATGCTGGAAGACAGACAGAACGCTTCCAATGGTATCTTCACATTTTACTTTGGTGACATATCAGCTGAAAACCGCATATATATACAGCAATACATGAAATACCTGCTTGTATTATCGCCAAAATACTCAGTGCAGTCTCTTAAAAGAAGATATTTATCCGCTAAAGAGTTTACCCTGTTTCTTGAAAACAGACATTCCTCTCTTACTGAGATATCTTATTCGGACATTGAGGAATATTTAAAATATCTGGATTCAATGGGTAATAAGCCACATACCTTCAATGTAATAATTGATAGTCTCGCATTTTTTTTGACAGAATTAAGTGTCAGACAGCAGATCCCGATACCCGCGTTTCCGTTTGAGTACTATCGGAAAAAAGAACGATATATGCACCATGACCGGTCAGTGCCGGACGATATTATAGATCGCATCTTTTCAGTTCTGCCAAGATTCCCGGAAACTCTGGGCTTGATATATCTAACGCTGTACTCAACCGGACTACGCATCAGTGAGGTATGTTCCCTGAAAAAGGATGCCCTGACAGCAGGTAATGACACATACTGGGTTAAGGTATATCAAACCAAACTCAGGCTGGAAAAGGAGATCCCGATACCAGAGGAATTATACAGTCTGCTCATCAGGCATATAGCCAATGATACAACCGGATCTGAATATATCTTTCCCAAAAAAACTGATCCGCTTAAGCCATATGTCTCAAGATATTTCGGAGAGCAGATGCAGAAACAGCTTCTTCTTTATGAAGAGACCAGGGATATACATTTTAAGTCTCACGACTACCGGCATACTATCGCTACCGATCTTCACATGTCAGGTGTACCGCTTGCAGCAACCCGGGCATTCCTCGGACACAAAAAAGAAGACATGACCAAACAGTATATAGACCATATGCAGGGACAGATAGACAAACTGCAGGATGAATACTTAAAGGAGAATGAGCTGAAATGAAGATTTATATCAGGGACCTTCCATATAAGAACAAGTCCGCTTCCGAAGCAAAAAAAGAAGGAAGCCATCTGTACAATCACGCATTTAACCTTGACAGGCTTCCCAACGAGTCATTAAGACGTGATTTTGCATCATTTATCTTTGACCGGGCAGCTGATGTATGCATACATGTTCTGGGTGGTGAGCAGACAGGTTTTCACAAACTTGCAGACTGCCTGACAAAATACTATCCCGATATGGAGCATCTTACGGATGTACCACTGGACGATATCACAAAAAAGCTAAAAAAGCATCTGATAAAAAGGGGTGAAGCGATATACGTGACATATCGCAAATTAAATAAAGAATGCAATAAGATAAACCCTGCCATGGGCTATCTGAAAAGAGCATATGAGTATTTTACGCCGGATAATGACAAATTCAATATGGAGAATGACAAATGGAAAATAAGCACTATCCCGTTTAAACTGAACATCACGCCCATGCAAAGTGATACCCTTCTCAACTTTGAACATATAAAACAGTATGAGATAAAAAGACAGGTTAAGGAAGCCGCTCTTTTCCGCCTGAAACGCTTAAGACCCAAAACCGTAGCTGAGGACATATATGCAATGAACACCTTGTCGGCATTCCTTTTTAAAAACTCTCCCGAAATAATAACCCTTGCCGATTTCACCAGAAAGGATCTCGAAGAGTACCTGGCTTACATATACCTAGAAAGCAATAAGGAAAAAGAGTGGCTGCATGACCTTCGAAGTTTAAAAAGCCTCTTAAGCACGATAGGGAAGCTCTTTGGTTTTGAAAACCTCAGGGGAATCTTCTTAAAAAGTGATTTTCCGCGATTACGGAAAACTCTCTTCAAAAGTTATTCCGATGCCGAACTCGCCCGGCTGCATGAAGGCTACAAAACTCTCGATAAACAGACCGCAAGGCTTATGCTTGTTCATGAACTATTAGGCCTGCGTATATCAGATACTTTGACCATGAAACAGACAGATCTGATACTGGGTGACGACCCGCATATAAGGATCCATCAATCAAAAACAAACAAAACCTATGTCAAAAAGATCAATAACGAGATAGCCGATCTTTTGCTGGCATCCATCGAATATGATAACGAACATTACGGAAAATGTGAATTCATTTTTGTATCCGAAAAGGATCCCACAAAGCCCATGAACTACGGAACTCTTGATCACCGTATAAAAACAATGATATATCGTCTGGATCTGAGGGATGATAACGGAGATCTCTTTACAGTCGGAACACATATCATGCGGCACACCTATGGAAAACGCCTCTGCGACCTTCTAAATGATGATGCGACCATTGCTGCCCTTCTTGGGCACAGCTCTATTCAAACCGTAGCACACTACAGGAAGATGAGTCCCAATGTTTTGGCTGAGACTGCAAAGCCTGTAATCGACAAACGTAACGAAAAGATCAAACAATTCAAGAAAGGATGGATGGAATGAACAAACATGACAATATGCTGCTTGTGAACAAGCAGATTTCGGAAGAAAAAAAGATCCTTGCGATCAACACAATAAGGAGAATGGTCAAGAATGACGAACATATCTCCATCGTGGAACTCACAAAGTTTACCGGGCTTTCAAGATCTTTTTTCTACAAGAACGCCCAGGTCAGAGCCGAACTGGATAAAGCTCTTCTTTTCCAACAAGGAAGGGTTTTATCGTCCCGGAGGGATAAAACCCTTAACAGTGCGCTTAAGGAGACTGTACGGATGCAGAAACATGAAATCGACACTCTCCGCCGTGAAAAAGACCAGCTGGCCTTCGCTATTAAGCGCCTGCAGGAAGAAAAACAGAACAGTATGGATTTTTCAATCATCGACAAACTTTAATCAAAAAGGAGGAATCAAATTATGGCAGCACACATTATTGGAGTAGATGTAGGATATGGGAACACTAAGACAGCACACAGCTGTTTCTCGTCCGGAGTGAAGATGCTCCCGGGAAGTCCGCCCTTATCAACCAGGGTTATTGAAACAACTGAAGGATTTTATGCCATCGGAAACGGTAAGATATCCGTTCAGAGATCCAAGACAGAGGATGAGTACATGAGAGTTCTTACCATGGCTGGGATTTCCGAAGAGCTCAAAAAGGCCGGTACGACTATTGCAGATGTACACCTGGGGGTAGGTGTTCCGCTTACCCGCATGGGTGCAGAAAAGAAAGAGTTTCTGGACTATTATAATAAGTATAGACGCATGATATACAAGTATGAGGATGTTCAGTACTCCGTGACACTACTCTCCGTGGATGTATTTCCTCAGGGATATGCCGGAATCGTACCTTATATGAAGGATTTCCGCAAATCTGCCCTTGTCGTAGAGATCGGATCATGGACGGTGGAGATCCTGCCACTTAACGAGTTTATCCCTGACCAGACAAGGTGCATGAGCCTTCCCCTCGGGACCATAACCTGCATGAACAGTATCAATGAAGCTCTCCGGCAGAAATTCGGGCAGGAAGCAGATGAAACCATCTTAAAGGAAGTCATGATACAGGGTACCAGTGATATCCCTGCTGATTATCTTACCATCATACAGGACGGGCTTTCATCATACGTAACAAACCTTATGGACCGGATCCGCAGCCTTAACTTCAACCCTGATCTTACCCAGTTTATCTTTATGGGAGGTGGGGCAACAATAATAAAGCACTTTTTACCGGAATCATATAAGAAGAATGCCCTTATATTTGACGATGTCTGCATCAATGCCAAAGGCTATGAGGAACTTATCCGCCGTAAGATGGGCGGCAGGTCATGAACGTAAAACGGAAGACCGTTCGCTTTCAGGATAATCTTACTGATCTTTCTGTATATGAGGCAATTTCTGATTATAAAAAGTATGGATATCGCTCCGAAAGCCATATGGTAATTGATGCGGTACAGAAACTTATAAATGGTGAAGGAAATGCCTCAGAAGCAGAAAAAATAGCAGATCTTATCGTAGAAAAACTATCCGGTAAGCTTTCGGGTTCTTCCTCTTTTGAACCTGACCAGCCCAAAGATGAAGGGCCGTCAGAAGAGGCCGCCTTTGATGCAGCACTTAGCTTTCTTGACAGCTTTTAACCATATCACATGACAAAAGCCCTCACGAAAATGAGGGCTTTTGCTGTCTATATGAGAAATCCGCCATTATTTTTTTATCAAGATACACTATCATCGCACATCAAAAGCTTAGCTCTTTCTTCCGCAGGAAGATCCAATTCCAATATATCATCAAGGGTTCTTCCCTGCTCATCTCTTACATAATCAATTTCACCTTCAGGTACCCTGAATTTGGAGTTTCGTTCGATGATATAATATATACTGTACAATCTTGAAAGTGCGCTGTCCCTCTCGGTAATCGTAGTATCCTTGTAGCCCAGTATTGCGGCTGCCTCATTCACAAGATTAACGCCATCATGTGCGTTAACAAGATCGGTCATGTCTTCTAAAGTCATATTTTTTCTCCTTTATAATATTATAATTTGAATTCCCGCTCATTAGCTCCATCACGCCTGCAGTACTTATAATACTGGCACGTAGGGCAAAAACACCGGCAGCCTCTTCTGCGGTTATCCAAATTCTTCCATATCCAAAATATCAGCCTTTGCATTATCTTCACCCCTTTCGCTTTGATCTTGTTATGAATCTTGTATGTTTATTACGCCACGCTTCATATATCTGCTCTTCATCTGTAAGCCCTGAATGCGTATCGGCAATTTCCTGTATATCCATTTTTCTAACCTGGTCTTCAGCTTCTTTTAAAAGACGTTTTGTCTCTTCAAATGCTTTTTGATAGGCTTCTCTATCATAATATGGACTCTTAAAGGAATCCGTTTCAAATTCTTCACCTTCCCATTCCAATAGATAGCCTATATCTTCAAAAGCTTTTTCAAGCAGTATCTTTGCGATAACCGGATCTTTCTCTGTTCCAAATCCATGTAATACACATTCCCCCTGAAGATAAGAAGAAATCCCGTCATATACGTTGATTCCCTCTAATAATATATAAGCAGTCGCGGGATTATATTCCTTAAACAATCCATTCATGACAAGTTCAGCCAATCTTACATAAGCACTTTTCCAGACATCCTTGGTGTCATAAACAATGCTCTGGATCAGTTTTTTAACTTCATTATCCCCGTCATAGTCTTTTAGCTCAGGATGAAAACTCAAATACTTATCGGCAGCATAGGAGCTGCAGTTAAAAAGAATGGCTTCAAAGTAACAGCGTTCGGCAGCTTTTTTATCCTGCTCACAGCCTATGCCATGGAGATAGCAGTCTCCAAGCATTCTGAAACTATCGATATATCCCAATTCCGATAGCGCCTTAAGATACGGAAATGCCATATCCCGAACACTGCCATCCGCTTTTGTTCCAAAATGCTCCACTTCATATATCATCGCTTCCGCATATCCTTGATCTGCGCAGATTCTGATGCAATCATCAATCATAATCTTATTGTCGGTGTATCCGCCGTTTCTAAGCGTCATCGCTGCAGAATAAGCTTTACGATAGTCTTCATGCTTAAGAGCCTCTTTTATTTCCTCTGAAAGTGCATAGCATCTCTCCTCAGCCTCTGACTGTTCGACATTACTCATGCGGAATCTGGAGATCATCTTAACATCCATAAACGCCTTCCGTTCTTACTTCAATCACACTCTCCCGGACCAAGTGGCGGTTCTCCAAAGTACGTGAAAATATCAAC
>CAMVRS010000084.1 GCA_947169935.1 uncultured Lachnospiraceae bacterium | reverse complement strand
CAAACCTTACGGAATACCAGTCACGTATGCTGGAAGCCAACGAACAGCTGGATACGGCGCAGAAACGCATTGATGATGCAGATGCGGTAATCGTGTCTGCCAGGCAGAGTCTGACAGATGCGGAGCAGGAGAAGAATAAGAATCATGCTATGGTAGATGCGCAGAAAGAGGCTGAAGCCATCATGGATGCCGCTGAGAAGTCGGTGGTTGGCATGGTCATGAACGATGCTAAAGATAAGATTGACGAAAAAGCACGTGAGGAGCAGGAAAAAGCCGAAGAAAAGAAAGAAGAGGAAGAAAAACAAGAGAAGATCGAGGCAGAACGTGCAGAAAAGAAAGCTATCCAGGAAGCCTTGGTTGAGGGGACAAAAGACGCGGTACAGGAAGCAGAGAAAGAGAGCAGACGGCGTGAAGTAGATGATCTGGATCTTACGGATATGATAGGAAAGGATCCTATGCAGCGGCTCGAAAATGCCGGGAATGTGAACGCCACGCTTGATGAGCTTAAGAATAAAATGGCGCTGATAGATGCGGATCTAAAGGGAATTAAAATTGATGAAACCATATGATTATATAGCTTTGCGACACTTGACACCTGTACCGTTGCGGGTTACAATACATATATGATAAAGACATTTGTTCACAAAGGATTAAAAGAATTCTTTGAAACCGGATCTAAAAAAGGAATACAACCGGAACATGCTGGTAAGCTGGCAAGAATTCTGGATAGGCTTGATGCGAGCACTTCTCCGCAAGATATGAATCTTCCTGGCTATCGTTTACATCAACTGATAGGGCAGCAACAAGATATGTGGTCTGTTACAGTAAATGGTAATTGGCGGGTAACGTTCTACTTTATAGGAGAGGATGCTTATCTCGTAGATTATCTGGATTATCATTAAGAGGTATAAAATATGAGCACTATTATGAGAAAACCTACACATCCCGGAGTTGTTTTTTTAGAAGATGTTATGAAACCGTTGGAATTAACAGTTACAGAAACTGCGCGTATGCTCGGGGTGAGCAGGAAGACACTGTCTGAATTCATAAACGAAAAAGCATCGCTTAGTCCGGAGATGGCATTACGTATCAGTAAAGCAACTAATACTTCTGTGGAAAGTTGGATGAATATGCAACAAAAGCTGACTTTATGGAATGCACGGCAGAAGGAACCGGATAATGTGATCGTTTTTCCACTTAAAAGGCTTAAAGAAGGTTGACGTTTCAAAGTGCTAAGGATGACGCTGTGGATAAAACCATCTGGTCTTCCTTTTTAGGGGAGACCTGGGACAAGGATAAAAAAGTCGGTGCTCCTTTCCTCCTTATTTTATTAGGTTTTTACGTTTTCTTTCGGCCTTCAAGTGCCGGCCATCCGCAGTTATATGAAGAGTATTAAAGCCTTTGGATTGTGGATCCGAGGGCTTTTTGTATATACCGGCAAAACCACGGGAACAGGTAATACCCGTGGTTTTATACTAAATGGATGTTATAAAACGGGAACGGTGGAGTTTTTTAAGAGGCGGATGGAGTATTTAAAAATATTTTTAAATAGTTATTGACGGCTGAGAAAAGTCGAGCTAATATCTATTTAAATAAAATTTTAAATAGGTGGCATCTATGGGTGAAACAAACATATTCAAAGTACTCGCAGACAGCCAGAGAAGAGAGATCCTCACGATGCTGAAAAATGGCAGGCTTAATGCCGGAGAGATAGCGGATAAACTGCAGATTACCCCGGCGGCGCTTTCTTACCATCTGAAGCTGTTAAAGGGGGCTGACCTGATAGAAGAGTACAAAGAAAAAAACTACATTTATTATGAGATCAATACAACTGTATTTGATGAATTGATAATGTGGGTCAATCAGTTTGGAGGGAAAAAATAATGAAAAGAGTAATGTGGATACTGGCAATCATACCTGTGGTCGTTACATGTTTTGTCTTGCAGTTTATACCGGATACGATACCCATGCATCATGATATGGCTGGGAATACCGACAGATGGGGCAATAAAGCGGAAAGTCTGATATTTCCTGTGCTGATCCTTGTTATTGCGCTGTTCTGGCATCTGATGATAAATGCTTTTGAGAAAAAAGCCTTAAAGACAAAGACAGAGAAAGAGCAAATGGAAGCGAGATCATCTGCTAAAGTATTAGGTGTTGTAGGGATCTCGCAGACGATAATGTTTGGGATCATGCATTTTGCCATCTTGTATTCATCTTATATACAGGCCGTTACGGGCGGGACGGAAGCTGTGATAGATATCGCGAAGGTTTCCTGCATTTTATGCGGTATAATGTTTGTTGTTGCGGGTAATTTTATGACAAAGGCAAAACGTAATGCAGTAGTAGGGGTTAAAACCATATGGAGTATGTATAATGATAACACATGGAGGCAGAGCAACCGCTTTGGAGCGGTCGGTATCATAATAGCGGGGCTGCTGACCATAGTAACAACAGTTCTGACAAACGGAAATTTGAGCACAGTGTTTATGCTGGTATATTTAGGAGTGGTCACTATTATGGCAGTGTTATATTCAAAAAAAGTCTATGACAGGGAAATCAGAAAAGAAAGTGAAGTGAAATAACAGGTACTGATCATAGATTGAGCCTCCATGTATAAAACTATGGGGGCTTCCTTTTTTTGGTGGACCTGCGGCAAGGAGAAAAAAGTCGGTGCTCCTTTCCTCCTTATTTTACTTGGTTTTTACGATTTTTTTCGGCCTTCGAGTCCGGCCACCCGCATTTATATGAAAAGTGTTAAAGCCCTTGGATCATGGATCCGAGGGCTTTTTATTTTTCAAAGGTATCTTTGCCATAAATTTTAGGATATTTAATCTTTATGTGCTATAAAAATGGAGATAAAGATAAAATATCGCTTGAAAAACATCTAAAACGCGCATATAATGTTGTTTAAAGATAAAATAAGGGGGCTGATATGGATAATCTGGTAGGCCGCGAAAATGAGATAAAACGTCTGGATCGTGCGATGGCTGAGAAAGAGGCTCAGTTGATAATAGTGTATGGAAGACGAAGGGTGGGAAAGACATTTCTGATAAATGAGTATTTCAATGATTCCTTTGCATTTAGATTTACCGGATCCGAAAAACAGACTAATAAGGAACAGCTTAAGAATTTTGCATATGAGCTATGCTCGGCGGCAAAATCAGAATATGGTCCGTTCAAAGACTGGACGGAGGCTTTTTTCGGATTAAGAGCTTATCTGGAGTCAGGTGATCCTAAGGAAAAGCAGGTAGTATTCTTTGATGAGCTGCCCTGGATGGATAAGCAGAGGTCAGGCTTTATGTCTGCATTTGAGTGGTTCTGGAATTCCTGGGGGGCAGCAAGAAAAAATCTTGTTTTTGTTGTATGCGGATCAGCAACTTCATGGATGGTGGAAAAGCTGGATGAGAATAAGGGTGGATTATTTAATCGCCAGACCTGTCGCCTGTATATAGATCCATTTGATCTTAGAACGACAGAGATATATCTGCGTTCAAGAGGAATCAATTGGTCCAGATATGATATAGTACAATGTTACATGATCATGGGAGGTATCCCTTTTTATCTGAGGCTTCTTGATAACGGGCTTACATTCAATGAAAATATAGACAGTATTTTTTTTAGAAAAGGGGCTGAATTATGGAATGAATTTCAGCATTTATTCAAGACTCTTTTTTCAAACAGCGATCAGTATATAAAAATAGTTGAGACTCTTAGTAAAAAAAAGAAAGGCCTGAAACGGGAAGAGATAATAAAAGAGACAGGACTTCCCGCAAACGGAGTTTTGACAAAAATGCTCTCAGATCTGGAAAAGTCAGGGTTTATAAGGATAAATGATATGTTTGGGTATAAGAAAAAAGAAAAGATATATCAATTATCCGATTACTATACGATCTTTTATTACAGATTTATAAAAGATAATTACGGAAAGGATAGCAGGTTCTGGGAAAATACTATTGATAATCCGGCTAAAAGGGTATGGGCAGGTCTTTCATTCGAGCAGGTCTGCATGGATCATATTGAGCAGATAAAAAAGAAACTGGGAATATCCGGAGTGATGACGGAAATTTTTTCCTGGGATAAAAAAGGAGATAATGACAAAGAGGGAGCGCAGATCGATCTGTTAATAGACCGGCGTGACAGAGTGATCAATCTGTGCGAGATAAAGTTTTCAACCGGACAGTATGAAATAGATAAGGATTATGATATGGTGCTTAAGAGAAAGCTGGAGGTATTTCGTGAATCGACCGGTACAAAAAAGACGCTTCTTATTACCATGATCACCACATATGGGATCAAAAAGAATATGTACAGTAATTATGTCGGAAAAGAAGTACTTATGGATGATCTTTTTGAAAAGCTGTAGGCAGGACCTCAAAAGGGAGTAAACGAACCGTAGAATAAAATATGACACAGAAGGATATGCTGACAATAACAAAACAACAGGCCGGAAGATTCATTCTTGCTAAACAGGGGCTGATAGGATCATACAGGTTTATCGGCAAATCGGGTGCATACGATTATGTACGTCAGGCGGGATGCATCCAATATGATCCGGTTGATGTATGTGGTAAAAATGCAGAGCTCACACTTCAGTCGAGAGTAAAGGGATTCTCAAAATCCATGCTTCAGGAATTGCTGTATGAAGACCGTAAACTGGTAGATTATGCAGACAAGGAACTTTCCATATGGCCGGTGGAGGATTGGCCATATTTCTCATCATACAGGAACAGAAGCCTTAAGCTTGGCAAAAAGTTTAAAGGGCTGATCCGGTTGGAGAAGATGGCACTTTCTTACATAAAAGATAACGGCCCTGTGTCAAGCGATACATTGCCGATCGAAGGAGAGCTCTTCTGGCATTCTTCAATGCATTGGAGCGGCAACTGGCAGAAGAATTCTCCGGCTGCCCGCTCGGTGCTGGAGCAGCTTTATACAGACGGGGTATTGATCATCCATCACAAAAAGGGGAGCAGGAAATATTATGATCTTGCCGGGAAACATTTACCTGAAACTATTCTTAATGCGGAAAACCCGTGTAAGAATGAGGAAGAATTCACAGCGTGGCGTGTGCTTCGCAGGATCGGTGCGGTTGGACTTCTTTGGGATAAGAACAGTACTGCGTTTCTGGGAATAGATATAAAAGCAGAAAAACGAAAAAAGATCTTGGAAAGCCTGACGCTGCAAGGGAAGATATGTCCTGTGGCTGTTGAGGGAATAAAGCAGACGTTTTACTATCGCTCCGAGGATGATCTGCTAATGGCATCAATAGTTGATGGGAACGCTGACCTGAAACCGCGGATGTCATTTATAGCACCCTTGGATCCTCTTATGTGGGATAAATCCCTGATATTGGCATTATGGGACTTTCAGTATTCCTGGGAAATCTATACGCCTGCTGTAAAGCGTAAATATGGGTATTATACGCTTCCGATACTGTATGGAGATCGTTTTGTCGGACGGATCGAAGCAGTTCCTGACCGCAATAAAAAAGTTCTTGCAGTGAAAGGAATTTGGTGGGAGCCGGGACTTCTTCAGACTAAGAAACTGAACACGGAATTGGAAAAAACATTGATCCGTTTTGCAGGATTTAATGACTGTGACAGTGTTTCCAAAGTATAATTATGAATAAGTCATGGAGGGAAATATGGAGTTTAAATCTATTCTCATAAGGGATACGACCAAAGAAGAACGTGAAGCGATCGTTAAGAACTCCATGGACTGCGGGGGTGGATGTGAGAACTGTTCATCCTGCTGGCTTGGAGGTGGTTCGCCCTGGGACATCTATCAGGACTATATAGATGGTAAGCGTGAGATCCGGGAGATCAACGCCGAATATATGGACAAATACCGCCAGGGCAGGAATATCGTCTGAGGTACCGCTATGACAGATGCACCGTTGATCGAAACATCTTCTGAAGAGGAGCGCAGGTTATTTATAAAGGAAAAGTACCCCTGCATCGCAGATTGCGATATGTGTGGCCTTTGCAAGGTCTTTCACGGTAAAGATCCCGAGAATGCTTACCATGATTATATAAAGGGCATACGTTCGTTTACAGATGTATCGGATGACTATAAACATTGAATTTATCACAGACAGTAACCTGGGGACAGATTATGATTGAAAAAGTGGCGAATCAAAGGAGAAAAGAAAAATGTTTTTAAGTGAAAAATATCCTGAGATCATGGCGTCGATCGAAGAACAATTAAAAAAGCAGGTTGAAGAAAGAGGCCTTGATTTTGAAACAGTAAGAAAAGATGTGGCAGAAGGGATCTGCTATGAGATAGAGTATTACGGGATCGCGGGCTTTGGGAGCAAATATGCTTTGATAAGAACGCCCGGACCGTTGTTCTTTGATTATAATGATGTATTCTGGGCATATGGAAAAGAGGCCAGGACAAATGGCGGCGAAGCTGTGGATTGCGTATTCATAGCGTTTAACGGGGGAGGGGAATTACCTGTTAAGATAAGAAACCTGGCAGATGAAAGCGCTATATTGTACCGGATAGAAAAAGCGAATAAAAGAGCTTTGATAGGAGACTGTGAAGAATACAGGATACTTTTTGAAGATTATAAAAAAAGCCTGGGGATTCAGGAAGAACCTCCGAAAAAGACAAAGGCGCCGGAGCCTGCAGATAAGCTGCCGGAAATGCGGATCAACTCTGTGAAGATTAAGTTTAAGCGGATTTGTGACCTTTCAAAGAAACTGGCAGAGCTTGATGGGAAATGGTATGTCAAAACAAGCGAACCTTTGTCAAAAGAGGAGATACAGAAGTGGTGTGAGAGTAATTATGCCTTTATGCCGGAAGAGTATATCAATATACTTACACTGACGAACGGCTTTTGTGTTGATTATGCTTCCGAAGTGGGATATTTTACACTTTATTCATTCTCTGCCGATAACGATACGAAGAGTTTATTTGGCAGAACCGTGGAAGATATGCGGGAAAGAAGCTATGCTTCCTATGAAAACTGCAAGCCGTCTTTTGGCTGGCTTGATCACAAAATGCTTCACTATAATCCTTATACGGCTGAGATGTTTATTGAAAGAGAAAGATATAAGTATGACAAGATAGAAGACTTTGAAAAAGAGATCCTTGATGAAGTGATCCGCTATCTTGAAAAGAAAGTAAAACGCTTTGAAAATAAAGATGAACTGATAAAGGAAGCTGCTTCAAATCCTTATAAAGAAATGTATGATGAACTGTTGAGACTCAGAGAAGAAAATGATGAGGATTTCAACGAAATAACTATATACGAACCCTTGAGCGGGCAGGAAATATCGGAATGGGAGAAAAAACACTCTGTTATACTTCCGCAGGAGTATAAAGACTGGCTGCGGCTGTCAAACGGTGCAAGCTTTGGAAATAAATATATATATCCGCTTGAACAGGTAGATACGCAGGCGCTTGCAACAGGTCCGGATAATGAGAAGGAGTATATAGTTATAGCGGACCTGTCATATTCATCGGATATTCTTGTATTTGATCCCCGGACAGCACAGTTGTTTGTACTGGATGATGATGGGGATATACGGGAGGGGGATTTTGAGATTGATATCTTTGAAGATGGGTTTGAATATATGGAAGATTGATATGATTGCAATAAATAGATAAGCTAAAGTGTTATTATGCCGGAGGTTATATCAAGTCTTACAGTTTTTATGGATATCCTTTATCGCGAAAGATCACAACGCCGCTCAGGGCAGATCTTATATATTTTCTTATGAAGCCATTGGAATGGATATTTCTTATATTCCTTTATATGTTTGATCTGCGTCCGGAACAGAGGATAGCAAGACAGTATACTTACGTCGGAACGGATAAAAGAGGAGATCATAAATAATCCGTGGCTGCATGCAACTGAAATTAGCGTAAATGCAACCGGTTCCTACTGGTTATACAGAATAAAGCTGTTATGATAAAGATGTTAACCCCAAACAATTTATACGCATGATCAAGGAGGGAGAGAATGAAAGGTGTTAACTCTAATAAAGGTTTTTCGCTGGTGGAACTGATAATCGTTATCGCTATTATGGCAATTCTGGTTGGTGTTATGGCACCGCAGCTGCTAAAGTACATTGAGAAGTCAAAAGTTTCATCTGACACCCAGCAATGTGATGCTATCCGTACTGCTATACTTTGTGCACTGGCTGATCCGAATGTTTTGAGCGCAGATGATAAGAGTAAGGATTGGATAAAGGAGTTTACAAATCCCGGTGAAGATATACATCTTTATTCGGGGGCTTATGGTGGGGCATGGTTAAACTGTGAATTTGTCCGGTCTGTAACAGAGACACTTGGATATAATCCGTGGGCTACAGCAAATACAGCACAAGGCTTTAAGTCCACTCCGGGCAGCGGCGGCATAGGTCTTGCTCCCTGTGCCAAGGTCAGCGATAACGGAAATAATTTTGCAGTTTATCTTGCATGGAGCGATCGTACAGGTCATAAAGAAGGCGAAAACTTTAACGGAGATTATGATGAGCTGGAAGATTCAAAAGTCATTTTTGTAAAATAATAGATGTGTATATACAGGGATTTTATCCGGCGGCTTGTGAAAGCCGCCGGTTTTGTTTTGGAGACAATGATTGCTTTGAGGGGTGAGTTGGTATATTATTACGGATATATGTGCATTTGCTCATAGAAGAGGTGAGACATTTTGAAGATATTGATCGCGGAAGATGATAAAGATCTGCGTAAGCTTTTGTATGAACAGCTTACAGGGGAAGGATATTCTGTAATTGACGCAGCCGATGGCAGGGAGGCGTATGATAAGTTTATAAGCGAAGCACCTGACATGGCATTGCTTGATGTGATGATGCCGTATATGGACGGCTTTTCGCTTTTGACTAAAATACGTGAATCATCGGATATGCCGGTTATATTCTTGACAGCCAAAGGTGATGAGACCGACAAAGTCAGCGGCCTGAGGCTTGGGGCTGATGACTATCTTGTGAAGCCCTGGAGCCTGAATGAGCTTTTGGCCAGGATAGAGGTGCAGAAACGCCATATAAAGAAAAGCAGTTCAATCGGTGATGTTGTGACTGTTGGTGATCTCAGAATGGATTTTACCAATGGCGTAATTGAGAAGAACGGTGAAGCGGTAAATCTCAACGCAAAAGAGTATCATATCCTTAAGTACCTTTCTGAGAATACCGGCAGGGTCGTGACAAAAAAGCAGATCTATCAGGCCGTGTGGCAGGATGAATATGTGTATGATGACAACACGATAATGGTGCAGATCTCGCATCTGAGGTCTAAAATAGATGATGATGAACATAAGCATATCGATACGCTTGTCGGTATAGGATACAGGTTTCATTAAGGATCCGGTTGCGGATCTAAATGCAGATCAATAATATAGGACCATGGAAATAAACACTAGACACAATACACGGACGCTGTTGATAAAAAGATTTTTCTTTTTTGCGGTTGTGACGATAGGATTGTCTCTACTGCCTCTTTTATTATTATTTATATCTATGCATGCATATCAGCCGAAAACTGTCAGGCGTATTTCTGCGGCGGAAAGGATCACATCTCAGGCTAAAGATGTTGATGTTTCGGATTACATTGCTGATGGCGGGAGCGCCATGATCGTGGGCAAAGATCTGAAAGTAACTTTGCTCGGAGGAAATCCGATATGGAATAAAGCAGCATTTTCAGAGGAGGAATGGACTCATTTCCTGATAGATATAGATGGAATGAACGGCTACCAATATGATATTGCTTACCAAAGTGGCAGTGACGGATACTGGCTTGTTATGAGAAAGCCGGTGGCGGTAACGATATCATTGGCGCTGTTTTTTAATCCCGAGGCTGAAGATTTTATCGCTGTTTTCATCAGATTTCTATTGCCTTTTTTTGCATATTTCGTAGCGGTCGCGGCATTTGTGATACATTTTTCCAAGCGTACAGCAAACGAGATGAAGGCCAGAGAGGAGCTTCTTCACAGTGAGGAAGAGAAGCGTATGCTGTTGGTTTCAGAGATTTCCCACGACCTGAAAACGCCTCTTGCAAGCGTGCAGGGATACAGCGAAATGCTACTTTCAAAGGACGTTGATATTCAAAAACAGCGTGAGTACCTGCAAAGCATACATGATAATTCTGTGCGGTCGAACAATATCCTGCGTTCGCTGTTCATGTATTCAAAGCTTGGAAGTGCAGGATTCAAACCCAATACAGAGCGCACTGATATCTGCGAATACACAAGGCAGATCATCGCAGAGTATATTCCGGTATTTGAGGAAAAAGGCTTTGGATATGAGCTTGCAGTTCCTGAAAATGAGCTGATCATCAGCATAGACAAAGAGCTTTTTAGAAGAGTATATGATAACCTTATTGAAAATGCGTTGAAGTATAATGCTGCAGGCACAAAGATCATGATCGGCGTTGAGAATAAGGAGTCATCAGTTGAGATAACAATAGCTGATAACGGTATCGGTATCCCTGCGGAATATACAGACAAGATATTTCTGCCTTTTTTCAGGGCAGATATAGCTTCATCAAACCGTGACGGAAGCGGGCTGGGTCTCGCTATCGTTCGTCAGATAGTCACGCTGCACGCCGGCGATATTTCCTACACCGGAGATGAAGGCGGATGCAGGTGGCTTATCATTATCACCAAAGATAAATAGTGAGCGTCCCGCGGCCTCAGATTTAAGACGGATTTAAGACGGTGATATGCCGGATAAAAGACTGCTATGCTAGGATCTTTTCAAACGAAAAGAAAGGCGGTCTTTTTTATTATGAAAAATCATCAATTACGTAAAATAATGACGCTGCTGACGATGGTCATGATGGTGGTATTCTGTATACCCATTATCTCACGGGCGGCTGAACCGGATGAATCAACGAATATCGGAGAGCGGATAGAGGTGTTTGTTGAAGATAATAAAGATACCATGGCGGGACTTATGGTATCTGTCGCGGATCGTAACGGTGAGATCTATACGGGATATTTCGGATATGCAGATATGGAGAATCGGATTACGGTTGACGATGATACTGTCATGGAATGGGGCTCCATATCAAAAATACAGATTTGGGTATGTGTCATGCAGCTTAAGGAGAAGGGGCTTATAGACCTTAATGAGGACATCCGCACATACCTGCCTGAAGGGTTTCTAACCAGGCTTAAATATGAAACGCCAGTCACCATGACCGATCTTATGAATCACAAGGCGGGCTTTGATGAGGTACCTTTCGTGTGGGCAGGTTCTAAGGAACAGCTTAAGTCGCTGGAGGACTGGCTTAAATGTACGGAGCCGGCACAGGTATATGAGCCCGGAACGATAGCTTCTTACAGCAACTGGGGGGCGGCGCTGGCGGCGTATATTGTACAGCGTGTCAGCGGTCTGCCGTATGAGGAGTATGTCAGGGAGAATATTTTTGTGCCTCTTGATATGGAGCATACATCGATCATGCCGGATGCTTCGGATAATGAATGGGTACTGGATAAGCGAAAGGAATTAAAGACCTATTCTGATGATCTTTGCGGGGAAGTCCTTTCATACGGGGATTATTATTGCTATTGCTACTCGGCAGGCGCATGCATGTCAACTATGGAAGATATGCGGAAGTTTGCACTTGCGCTCCTTGATGAAAATTCAGTTCTTTTTGAAAAACCTGAAACACACAGGGAACTGCTTACGCCTACAGACTATTATGGCGATACCGGCATCGGCAGAAGCTTTCACGGTTTATGTTATAACGTTTTTATGAAAGGAACGGTGATCGGACACCTGGGCGAAAGTGTCGGCTGCTCCTCGGCATTATGGATGGATATTGAAAAAGGTATCTGTATCACACTGATAACGAACCAGCATGATGAAAGCAATTTCGTTAACGGATTGCCGGAACTGCTTTTTGAGAGATATGAGGGACATCTCCCTGAGCTTAACGGGATAATACAGGATGCACGGACCGTTTCAACCGGACCGCTCAAGCTGCAGAGGATATTTGGTATACAGTCTGTAACTGCTGATCCGGCACAGGTAGTGCATACAATGTATACGCTTTCAGATGAAAACGGTATCAGCAGGCTGGAAGCCGGCCAGTCGGATCTTATTGTAAGGGAAACAGGAGAGATACTTCCGGATATTATCTCGATCGCCGTGTATATACTGGCCTTATTTATGTCGGCCGTTTTGTTTATCATTGCCATGTTTCGAGCTATTCGGCACAGAAATCGCAGGCTGTCATTATGGAGCATGATATCTGCAGGCATACAGCTTATACCTGTTATCGTAATGTACCGTATAATCATTCAGTTAGTGTTTGAACAGACGCCTTTTATGGGCATAGAAACGCTGAGGCTATTATTCGTTCCGATATTTGTACTGCTTATAGCTAATATTACCTTGTTCATTTATGGAATAAAGAATTATTCCCGAAGCGGCATTTCAAAAGTCCGAAATATTATGACGCTGATAACGCTGGCCATAAGTACATACGGTATCGTATACTGGGAATTGTTTGAGTTCTGGAGGATATGAGGCAGATAAAATTTGCGGACGGACCGGATATACGGTATAATCCGGTGCAGGAGGCGCTGAGAGGGGGCATGCAGGAAAAGCGGAAAAAAATAAAGCATAAGACCACGATCACGTTCGTCGGTGTTTTCCTGCTGGCGGGGATCTGTTATCTGTGTTCCAGGACCGGGAGTGCCTTTTTTAATACACTGATGTTCTGCATGAATGCAAGCCTGCTGCTGGGGCTTGTCATTTTCTGGATGCATACGGTGAGCGGGAGACTTATGAAGACAAGGACCCGTTCCTATATCTATGCGGCCGGCTTTTTTATAACCCTGTTTCTGATGATGAGAGTGTTCAAGTACCGCATCGTTGTGAACAGCGCTGTCCCGGCCCGTTATGTGACTTATCTTTATTTTATCCCGCGGATCATGATACCGACGCTTTTTCTGATCACCGCAGTCAGGCTGTCCGGAGACAGGGCTTTCCACAGGCATTTGACCCGCTGGATCCTCATCGCCGGATGTGCTCTTATGGTATTGCCGGTCACTAATGACATACATGGCTTTGTGTACCGCCCAAAGGTTGTACCGGCGCTGTTTGATATGACGAGCTCCACATACACCTGGGGCCCCGGCTTTTTTCTGCTGTATGCATGGATCATAGCATTGCTGGTCACCGGACTGATCGTGCTCTTTGCTATCATGAGGAAACGGGATAAAAAACTTGTTACTCTTCTTGTATTTGCCATTTTGTTCTGGATCTCTGCCAAACTCTTCACTTCGTTAGTGATAGACCGCCTGAATACAGCCAGGATGTATAGCGGTGTTGATATCGACTGCTTTTCCATGCTCCTGATCCTGGAATGCTGCATCCGCAGCAGACTTATCCCTTATAATGAGAATTATGCAGGCTTTTTTCACAGCCTGAGCATACCGGTGCTTATCACCGGGCCGGGCCTGGAAACTGTTTACGCCAGCTCTGCTCCGGTACCGGCATCGAAGGAAAACCTTGCATCGGCAGAAAAGGAACCTGTGTATCTAGATGAAGATACAAGGCTTATGTGTATGAAGATCCGTGCGGGATACACTTTCTGGACGGAGGATGAGAGTGAGCTTCATAAGGAACAGAGACGACTTGCCGATGCAAATGCGGTGCTGAGTGAGGAAAACGATCTGATCGCACTGGAGAGGCGGCTGAAGGAACAGAAAGCGAAGCTTGAAGCGCAGGAGCTGGTATATAAGAAGATAGGTGCAGCCATAGCGCCTAAGCAGAAAAAGATCTGTGAACTTCTGGAGGCGACGCAGCCTGATGCAGAGGATTTTGCATACGCGCTGGGAAAGGTCTGTGTGTATAATGCCTATTCCAAGCGTAAGACCAATCTGCTTCTCCTTTCTGAAGAGTCGCTGCCGGAAAAGAACCGCGAACTCTTTCTTGCACTGGCCGAGTCTGCGCGATTTCTGAACTGCTGCGGTATCGATGCGGCCGCCATCGGGGAGGAGTACTCAAGCTTGCCACTTTCCGATATCCACGAGCTGTACGATACCTTCGAAACCCTGATCGAAGCCTATATTCCCGTGCTTAGTGGGATGACGGTATCGATCATACCGGAGGGCATCCGTGTGGCAATGGAGGCACCGGAAACCATAGAGCTGCCCGATGCGGTCCTTCCCGTAACCTGCGTGGAAAGCGACGGTCTGCTATTTTTTACCATAAAGAGAAGAGCTGCGGGAGGGGGTGTGAGATGATCGGTCTTGACGCGATAACCGATACCACTCCCTGGTATGTTATCTGCACGGTGGCGCTCATTCTTCTGGCCGGTGCCATTACGATACTCCTGCGTGCCGTCTTTGATGCCCGCGGAAGGAAAACGACTTTGTTTGCAGCGTTGAACCTGTTTTTTGCCTTCTGTCTTTTTTTCACTCTGATGGATTGCTTTACTATCCGTAATGTGAGTAATTCCGGCATCCGTGCTTTCTTTGCGTTCGAGAAAATGCTCTTTGAGCTTCCGTATATCTGTTATGCTCTGGTCGAAGTGGTATTGGGAGTGCTTTTACTGCTGTGCAGCCGTGATGCATTAAGCTACCGGAAACAGAATCTGACGCAGGACTCCATAAAGCAGGCATTGGACAGTCTTCCCGAAGGTATACTGATCAGCAGCCCGGATGGCATAGTGCGCCTGGCAAACATCAGGATGAACGAGCTTTGCAGGGCGCTTACTTCCGAGATCCTGAAAGATGCGGGGAAATTCTGGGAAAGGATCACGGAAACAGGGAAAGAGCAGGGTGGCGGCGTTCTTGTTCGTCTGGAGGGCTGTACAATCCTTTTTGAAAAGGAGCGCTTTGTGCTTGACGGCGGGACCTATGAGCGCATCACGGCAATGGACGTGAGCGACCGGTACAGGATCATCGATGAACTGGAAGAAAAAAACGAGCATCTGCTGGACATTAAGCGAAGGATGAAGAATGCGACCGAACTCTCGGCCGAAATGTTCATTTCGCAGGAAGAGGCGGATGCCAGAGCCGCGCTGCACAACCAGCTGGGGCAGGTACTCCTGATGGGACGCCATTATATCCGGCATAAGGACGCGACAGATCCGGAGCTGGTGTATATGGCGACCAGGCAGATGAACAGCTTTCTTATGGGAGAGGAATCCGAGCCATATACAGGGGAGGAAGATGCTATTTCCCGGGCTGTAGCTCTGGCCGGCAGCATAGGCGTTACGGTCACGATCTGCGGGGAAGTCCCGAAGGATGACGCTGTCCGTGAGCTCCTGGGGCGGGCTGTAACTGAGTGTGCCGCCAACGCCGTCAAGCATGCCGGCGGAGATACGGTCACGGTTGAAATAACGGATGGCAAAACGGAAGCGCAGGAAAGAGTACATGCGCTTGCAATTGCTATTACAAACAACGGTGCTCCGCCGAAGGGCGAGATCACCGAATCCGGAGGCCTGCTTTCGCTAAGGCGTGATGTCGAGGCTGCAGGCGGCAGCATGAAGATCGATGCTGAGCCTGTTTTTGTGCTGCACATGTATTTTTAGCGAAACTCTATACATTTCAAAATTCAAAAAATGGTACGAATGGGGGATACCCCGTTATCTTTTCATCTGTTACAATTTCAATTATGAATAACGGGAATAGGATAAAAGTTGTAGTGGTTGATGATCAGAACATCTCGAGGGGATTCTTTGAGATGTATGTTCGTGCGTCTGCCGGTTTTGAACTGGAGGCCGGATTGAGAAGCGCACAGCAGGCCGTGGATTATGTAGACGGACATGATCCGGATCTGCTGATCCTGGATGTGATGATGCAGGACGGCATAGATGGCCTGACTGCGGCAAAGATCATCAAGGAAAAGCGCCCGGAGATAAAGATAATCCTTACAACATCCACTTCGGAAACCGGTTGGGAACGGGAGGCCAGGGAGGCCGGTATAGAGAGCTTCTGGTACAAAGAATATGACGAGATCAGCCTGACGGAGATCATGGAGCGTACCATGAAGGGCGAGTCCGTATATCCTTCGGAGCCGCCCAGGGTAGCCTTCGGCAGGATATCGAGGACGGATCTTACGGAGCGTGAGATCGAGATACTGAGGGAGCTTACCGCCAGCCAGACCAACGAAGAGATCGCGGAAAAGCTGAATATTTCCGCCAATACCGTCAAGAGGCATATCCAGAACATGATGGAGAAGACGGGATTCAAGTCGAGGATAGAGCTGGCGGTCAATGCAAGAGCTGTCGGTCTGGTCATCAGTGACAGTGACAGAACGGGAACATAAACAAAAATGAGGAGGGACTTATGAAAAAAAAGTACAGAACAAGACATTTTCTGGCAGCGCTGCTTACGCTGATCCTGGGTACCGGCGAGATTGCGGGTACAGGTTTTTCCGTGCTTGCGGCTGATGAAGAAACTGAGATGGCCGAAGAGGCCGGAGCAGTGGAAGAGGCCGGAGCAGTGGAAGAAACTGAAGCAGTCGATGAAACCGGAACTGATGAGGACACTGAAGCTGTTGAAGAAGACGGGACAGCCGATGAAACCGAAGTGCTTGAGGAAACGGATGAGCCGGGTGATGAAGAGGTTCCGGAGGAAGAGCCGGACGGTGCGGATATCCCTGTGGAGAAGACTTTGGAGAACACAATGCTCGGTACCTGGGATATGGCGTCTCCCGTAGTGCCCGCTTCGGATCAGGATCCCTGGAAGGGAAGCTTTGTGTATTATGGAAAATATGAAGGGAAAGTTCTGAAATACAGAGTCCTTGACAGAGGCGGCTGTGATTTTACGCCGGACTGGCAGCCGGCGATGCTGCTTGATTGTCATCAGACGCATATGGTTTGGGGCGGATATTACTCGACCAATGAATTTATGAGCAGTACTCTTCGCGAACATCTGAACGGAGAGTACTTTCTGGAGAACGATGTCTTTACTTTA